>MVDB01000211.1 GCA_002050025.1 Desulfobacteraceae bacterium 4484_190.2 | reverse complement strand
CTTAAAAATTGAACCCAATTGTCGCTTAGCATCTGCGGCGCGGTTAAAAAAGCGATTAAAAAAACCTCCAACCATGGCCTTTAACATACCTTCCTGGAATACTGTCACCCCACCTTCCAGGTCAGGAACCTTGGAGAGCATAAGCTTCATCTCATTATTGTTTTCAGGAGATGAAGTTCTTCAAAAAAGCGCGGACATATTTTTTGTCAAATACGGCCCAGGTTCCCGATTTCCATTTTAGCCAGGCTTCGCCCATAGGTTCTAACCCTTCATAGTCAATAATTCCTCCTCCTTGGTTCCACGACACAACCAGGTGAGCATTTTCCCTGTCTGGATCAATATGGGTGATTCGGGCCAGAAATGGGAGGCTATCGTTTTGCTTTTCCAGACCTTTTACAAGCAATTCTTTCGTGCTATCGGGCAATTTTCCGACTTTATACCCGTTTAGCTTGACATCGATCAATGGCAAATGGGTGCGAAGGCTCCTCAGAGTTGCTTCCTGTATTTCCTTATTAATAGAGGTATAGATGCTGATTCCCGAGGTTGCAGGGTTTTCCAGGCCTTGCTCCTTAAGGATAGTGCTAAAATATTGGGATTCAAGTTGTTCTCGAATGAAATCGAGGATCACGTTCAATTTGAAGGTAATTTTTCCCTGCGCAAAAGGGACCTCCCTTTCCTTTGCCTGCAGGTACTGCTCTTTTGTTATGAAATTCATCCGACGCATGTTCGAGAGCACATAGTCCTTGCGTAACTTGGCCAAATGCCTGACTTCCTCTTTTTCTGCTTTTGTCTTTTTAATAAACGGATTGTACCGGTTAGGGCCCTTGACCGAACCGGCGACAAATGCACATTCCACCAGGTCGAGATCTCTTGCATCTTTCCCAAAAAAGTACTGGGCTGCAATGCTAAGACCTTTTCCATAGCCAGTTACAAAAAATTGATTTGCGTACATTTCAAGTATTTCCTGTTTGGTATATTCCCTTTCCAGCAGAAATGCCTGGATCAATTCTTTGAGTTTGGCCATATAGGATTTTTTTTCGCGTCGAAATATGTTTTTTGCAGTTTGTTGCGTGATGGTGCTACCACCCTGAACCACTTTGCCTGCCTTTATGTTAGCAACAAGCGACCTGAGCATCGCACTGATATCAAAGCCCCTGTGATTAAAAAAATTTTTGTCCTCTGCGGCGATAAGGGCCTTTATGAAAACCTTGGGGATATCTTCGTAGACTATGTATTTACGGTGGATTTTTTCAAAGAAGGCTCCAATGGGTGTGCGACCGTCATCATAATAGACATGACTTTCTGAGGCGATTATGCGGTCAATTGCCCCCCGCTCTATACGAGTTGTTGTATCATGGGTTACCGTGTAGTACACATATCCAAGAAGACAGGCGGGAACCAGTATCAGTATGCATAATACGAGGATGAAAATATATTTGTGTTTTCTAAGCATTTGGTCAAAAGCAAAAGGTTGATGATTGACTATTAACTATTAACAATTGGCGGTTGAAAAATATCAATAGAAATCAGTCAATCAAAATATTTCTCCAGAGAGTAATTTCTGCCGTAAAATTTTTTTCAGGTCGAGGCCCTTCATCTTTAGTCCTTTGCGTCCGTATTTCATGTTGGCTTCAATCACATACCATGTGTCCCGCCAGTTAATGAGATCCATGCCCACATCATCAAAATTGCAATTTCTGGCAGAATTCTGTGCCAACCTTACACCTTCTATGGGAATATCGTCAAAGGAGATTTTTCCTCCCTGGGAGAGATTTGTCCTGAAATTGTCAGGACTGCGAATCCGCCAGTAGGCGAGAACGGGTTGATATTTAATAAGCACGACACGAAGGTCCCTATCATGGGGCAGATATTCCTGGATATATGCAATCCTGGTTAGGCCAAGGTAAGCTTTCAGTTCCTCGGAATTATGGATCTTAAACACACCTCGCCCCCGGGCGGAACGCCTGGCCAATTTGGCAACAAAGGGAAAAGAAAAATCCTTGATAATGTCTTTGTGATGGAGATGGTAATAGACCCTGGTGCGGGGGTGAGGGGTCTCGATCATATGGAAGAGGGTGGTTTGTTTGATCTTTTCATCAGCATAAAGATATGTCTCAAGGCTTGGAAAGATCTTCTTTTCCATCGTAGTAAGAAACTGGGCATAGTTGAGGGTAGGGTATAGGATAATTTCAGCACCCAAAATCAACTTCCTTTCCTGCACTGAATAGTCAAAAAAATTGGCTTTGACCCCAAGGGTAAGAACCTCAGGGACGCCTTTTAGTCTACTTCCCAAAGCTATAAAAGGAATATTATCTCCGGCCATAAGTCATTTGCCAAAAAATTCGACCTGTGCGGTTAGGTATTTCACCGCAAAGGCACAGAGTTCGCAGAGATTACTTCTTCTTTTGTTGTTCGGATTAGATTCAATTTTTTAATACCTTTAATCGTCAATAGTCAATTGACAATCGTCAATCCCCCACCCATGCTCTAACTTCCCTGGATTTTTCTCTTGCCCGCTCCATTATTTCATGAAGATTAATGGTGACCAGCTTACGGTCTTCCATCACCAACTGACCATTGATAATCGAATGACTGACATCGTTTCCCCTGGCCGAATAAACGAGGTGTGAGTAAGGATTATAAAGGGGTGTCAGATGGGGTTTAGCAGTATCCACAAGGATAACATCCGCCTTTTTACCAACTTCCAGAGATCCGGTGACATCTTCTAATCCCAGTGCTTTAACGCCCTCGATAGTGGCCATTCGCAGAACTGTTACAGCGTCCATGACCGTAGGATCCATTGTATTGATTTTATGGAGTTTGGCTGCCATATCCATCTCTGTAAAGAGATCCAGGTTGTTATTGGAGGCGCACCCGTCGGTCCCAAGTCCAACGCTTACACCATGGGCAAGCAGTTCGGGGATTGGGGCAATGCCGGATGCCAGTTTCATATTGCTCTCAGGATTGTGAATGACCTTTACCCCGTGCTTTGCAATGCTTGCAATCTCCCTTTTATCCAGATGAACACAATGGTCGGCAATCAGATGAGGTCCCATAAGACCCAGGGAATGCAGATGCTCGACCGGAGTTTTGCCATACTTGTCCTTCACCTCCGAAATCTCATTCAATGTCTCAGCCACGTGAATAATCAGAGGCACATCATACTTCAATGCAAGCTCATTTGCTGTTTTCAACAATGAAGGACTGCATGTAAAGAGAGAATGAGGCTCCACAGCAATGGAAACGATTGGGTCGTCCTGCCATTTTTGTATCAATGATTCCGTATATTCAAGGCCTTTTTCAATCGCTCCGTAATTAGGCGAATGAAAATCATAAAGGACTTCCCCCATTATACAACGCATTCCTGCTTCCTGGGCCGCCGTTGCTGCCTCATCCTCAAATAAGTACATATCACAAAAAGTGGTTGTGCCGGACATGATCATCTCTGCACAAGCAAGAAGGGTGCCTGTATAGACAAATTCGTTATCCATTCTGCTTTCCACCGGAAAAATATAATTATTAAGCCATTCCATAAGAGGAAGATCATCTGCAAGGCCTCTAAAAAGGCTCATGGCAGCGTGGGTATGACCATTCACGAGACCCGGGAGCACCAGGCCGCCCTTTGCATCGATGACTTTAGGAGCCTCAAATGCCTTCTCATCATTTTCACCGATGTGAGAAATGGTATCGCCCTCAATGCATAGGAAACCAGTTTCGAGGATTGAATTTCCAGCGTCCATTGTCAAAATGGTTCCGTTTCTTATTATGATATCAACTTGTTGCATTTTATTGCTCCTCATTATTATGGCCTTGCGCAAAAAACCTATCCATTCACACCTTCAGGTCCTCAATAATCCCCTCCCAAAGGCAAGCAAGCTTAGAACCAGCCTTTTTAGCAGTGGCAATAACGTCATCAATAGATGTTTTTTCCATACAGTCGGGCAAATTCATGTTTGTTATTGCCACAATGGTCATGATATCCATGCCGCAGTGTACGCCCACAATGGCCTCTGAAACTGTGGACATACCCACTGCATCAGCCCCGATCATCTTCAAAAAACGGGTCTCAGCAGGNNNNGTCATGATATCCATGCCGCAGTGTACGCCCACAATGGCCTCTGAAACTGTGGACATACCCACTGCATCAGCCCCGATCATCTTCAAAAAACGGGTCTCAGCAGGCGTTTCAAGACTCGGGCACATATACACCCTGGCGGATTAAGATCCGTAATTCAAGCGCCTTTTCCCTAACAAGTTTGATTAATTCAGGTTTGTATGCCTGGGTCATATCCGGAAAGCGCACGCCAAAGGTTTCAAGATTCGGACCGATCAACGGGTTGGTTCCTGTCAGGTTGATATGGTCCGTAACTATCATCAGATCACCGGTCTCAAACTGCGGATTCAGGCCCCCTGCTGCGCTGGATATCAGTAAGTTTTTAACGCCCAGTATGGCCATAACCCTAATCGGAAAGGTGATCTCTTTTGGTGAATACCCCTCGTAGATATGAAACCGGCCCTCAAGGGCAATGATTGTTTTACCTGCAAGTTTCCCGGCCACCAGCATTCCTTTATGCCCTTCAACAGTGGACTGTGGAAAATTTGGAATTTTATCGTAAGGGAGACGTACATCAATGATCATACGCTCTGTTACTGATCCTAACCCGGTTCCGGTAATCAGCCCTATTCTGGGTGCCTCCGCCATCTTTGAAGCCAGGAAATCGGCAGTCTGCTTTATAGTTTCAATCATGTTAGAGCTCCTCCTTTTGATTTCTTACTTCCCATTATGGCACTTATGATGAAAAGTCAATAAGCCAGTACTGATGATATGAATGATGGCACAAATCTTATGATAAATGAAAGGAAGAAGCGCCCTGCCAGGGAGCTATCATGTGGATAACGCGAGATGCTGACCTAATCCTTCACCCTCGGTTGGTCCTTCTTGACGAATCATCCCTTGGACTGGCGCCCCTATTTGTTGATCTTATTTTTAAGGAAATTCAAGAAATGAACAGAAACAATATGTCTTTTCTTCTGGTCGAACAAAACGCTCGCAAAGGCCTTTCCGTTTCCCATAGGGGCTGCGTCCTGGAATTGGGCAGAAACAGGTTGACGGGCACCGGTAAGGAGCTTTTGAACAATAAGGATGTCCAACGACTTTATCTGGGCGGATAGAATAGCCAGATATCTGAAGCTTATTCAGTCGGTTACTGGGTCAGCTTCCGCTTGATTATCTTGCCCAACTCGGCAATGGCCACTTCAAT
>MVDB01000032.1 GCA_002050025.1 Desulfobacteraceae bacterium 4484_190.2 | reverse complement strand
ATTGCCAGTATCTGTCGCATCTTTTTACCGGCGACTTTTTGAAGCCCCTCCGACATGATCTTCATGCCGAAAAGGAAAAGTCCAAGGCCGCCGAGAGATTGAAATATAACCCACTTCATGGTTTATAAAAAACCCCCTCAATCCCCCTTTCAAAAGGGGAACTTTAGTAATCCAGTCTCGTAAGACAATTGTAATGTAAAGAGTTATTCGAATTATAAGTTCCCTGTGTCAAGATAGTTGTCTTCCATACACGACAACTATACTTGACACTACAGCTTACGGACTATTTGCCCATGTCTGGAACCGCTCCATTGTGGTTGCCTTTGCTACCTGCTCATGGACTATCTCCGTAAACCTGAGGGGAAATTGTTCCCTTTATCCAAATAATTCATCAAAGAGCTCCTTGGCTCTATCTATGGAGTAGTTGAAGACCTCTTTGCCCTTCGGTGTTATTGTGTAGTACTTCCGTATTTTGCCTTTTATATTTTTTTCCTCTATCTCCAGGTATCCGTCCTTTTTCAAACTGTGAAAAATAGGGTAAAGGGTTCCGAAGGATATATCGTATCCGTGCCTTTCAAGCTCTTTCTTGAACTCCTTGCCGTATATTGGCTCTTTATGGGCATGATAGAGGATGTGAAGATTTATAAATCCGAGGAAAAACCTTCTTACCAGCTTATCCGGTAACTCGCTATTTCTCTCCGCCATTCTGTCTCCTTATGCTATTGTACATTACGAAATTACCATATCAAGCTTTTTTTGGTTTCTTTGTTATCACCAGGCTGACCAAGAATATGATGAAACCCACCATACCAAGGCCTGCGGCCACGATGAATGCAATTTGTGAGTTGAATTGAGTCCAAACCAGACCCATAAGAACAGAGGCTGGAAGGAGGAAAATGCCGATGACGGTATTTAACACTCCATAAGCGGTAGCCCTGTTTTCTTCCTCCACGATGTCCGCGACATAGGCCCTGAAAATACCGTCGGATAGTCCATAGAAAATTCCGTAGGCTGCAAAAAGTACCCAAACCATCCACGCCTGGTTGGCAAAACCGAAGAGCACATAGATGATCGCGTAATAGATGAAGGAAGTTACGATAATCGGTTTTCTCCCGACTTTATCCGAGAGAGAGCCAAGGATTGGCGATGAAATGGTACAGACGATGTTGTATACCACCCATAGAACGGGGATGAGGAATATTGCGATATCCACTTCCTGTGCCTTGAGGATGAGGAACGCGTTGGATGAATTGCCTAATGCGAAGAAAGCGTTGGCCACCAGGAAGAGAATGAAAGGCGCATTAAGCATGGCAGTCCTCTTTTTCTTCTCTATCATTTTGGTGATAGTTTTATTTTCTTTTGCGAACTTAATAAAGATGAGAGCTATAAGCCCGGGTATGACGGAAATAAGAAACGTGGTCTTCAGAGCGTTGAGTTCCGACATAGTATTGCGCAGAAGGTATAGGACAAGCATGGCCAGCAGAGGGCCGCCGATAGCGCCGATCCTGTCCATCGCCCTGTGGAAACCGAAAGCCTTTCCCTTGATAGAGGGATGTATGGATGTGGATATGAGGGCATCCCTTGACGGTGTTCTTGCCGCTTTCCCGATCCTGTCTGAGAATCGAATAGCCATGACAGTGGTCCAGTGGCTGGCGATGTAGAAAAATGGCCTGGAGATGGCGGATAGGCCATAACCGAAGATGATGAAGATCTTCCTTTTTTGAAGTTTATCCGACATACGCCCGAAAACAGTCCGGAACAGGGAGGCCGTGGACTCTGCAATTCCCTCGATCAATCCCAGGATTGCCGGGGAGACACCCAGCGCAGCGAGAAACGTGGGGATAAGTGGGTATACCATCTGGCTGGATAGATCTGTGAAAAGGGATACCATCCCCAGGGAGATGACGTTTCTTCCCAGCTTATGTTTCGTCTTTTCCTGGTTAGTAGTATTCTTGGGTTTTTTTGTTGAATCTGGCATAATATCTCCTTATATCTATTATCGTTATCGAACTTCGATATTAATGTAAAGTCCTTTTTACATGGATTGAGGAATTCAGGAATTTAGGGATTGTGAATTATTATAAGTAGTTAGCATTGGGGACATTACCCCAAATCCCGAACTTCGTGACATTTTACGAGATCATCAATATTAAGGTATGAGTTTTGATTTTGATAAAAAAATCTGACTGTTTTGTCGTTGGAAGAATCGTAATTGAAGAAAAGCTTATTAGAGTTGAAAAAAATGCGATATAATTATAAATGGGATTTTACATAACAAGACAATTGAACCTGACGCCGTCTTTGTCATGAAGTTTTCAGTCGCTTCGTTCAGCAATCTTCACGCCAACCTTCGCTTAGCTCAGGTAGAGGGCGCAGGTTAATTGGGGGCTATTTGTCATAAATCTTATGTGCATTCGAATTATCACGCTGTTTCGTATTACGTGCTTACTGCTAATCCAGGTAAGAAATTCTGAAACGACGCAACGTCTGTGTTCGACATTACAATAAGAAAATGGCAAGGGTTCGTCAATGTTTTATAGAATAAAAAAAGGGCCATAAATAGAAAAACATAATGGCCCTTTTTTAGTAAAAGAAAGGAGGCCGGGCAAACCCGGTAGAGAACCTAACTAACCTTGAAAATCATAGCAGCACCCGTGTCTCCCGCGCAGCGCAGCCAGTCCATAGACCGTACCCACCGCCTAATATTACAAGTTCCTCTAACAATTCGGCAATGAGCCTGCCTGCTGTTGGGCTCTGAGGGTGTCCGTAGACCATGGAGCATCCATAGTTGTTCATATTCATAACATCAAAATTCATTTTCTTAGCCATATTTATATCATTGACAATAAAAGGGTTATGGGTCTTGATGGCCTTCATATCTTCTATTTTGAGCCCTGCATTTTTAAGTGCCATCTCCGAAGCGGGCACCGGAGCTGCGGCCATATACCCTCTTTTGGTCCTTGAAAAGCCGTATGAGACAATCTGGATCTCAACGTTGGGGTCTTTACTCAGTTCCTTGGCCTTATCCTGGGTGGTCACTATAAAACCGCAATTTCCGTCAGCAGGATGTGTCTGTGCTCCAAAGCTAATGACACCTCCCGGTTCTACGGGTTTTAGCCTGGCAAGGCCTTCGGCAGTGGTTGGTGTGACACCCTCATCCTCTTCCACCAAAATCGTTTTCTTTTTGGAGACCCGCACTTCTACAGGGAACATATACCTCTTCTGAAAGGCCCTGTCATCGGCCAAAGCATCCTGGTACTGTTCATATCTCCTTAGGGTCACAGCGTCGCACTCTTCTTTGGTGGTGCCTATTTCTTTAGCCACATTTTCAGCCGTCTGGACCATTTTCAGCCCTGCGTTGGGGTCAGAGTTGAAATTATCCATCATCCAGTTTTCCGATATTACCTCTGCACCGGGGCCCATGGCATTTGGCCATATGGTATGGGGGCCGTTTGAACACCTGTCCGACATAAGGGCAAAAGCCGTCCCGTAAGTACCTGCCTCTATATTGACCGCACAAAGATGAATACAGGTGGTTGAGGTTGTGCAGGCCTGGTTGACCATAAGTGCAGGCAGATCCTTTTCATTATCAACCAACATGGCCGCTGCCCAGGTGTGGCTGTAAAACATGTGGTGCTGTGCGATGGTGATCCCATAGTACATATAGTCAAACATAGTGGGATCAAAGTTGTTGGCCAATAACCATTTTCTTGCGGTCGTTGCTCCAAGGACGATAGCATTCTCATTGGCCATGCTTCCCTGCCAGCGGCTAAATGGACTTGAATAGTAGCCCTTGTACGGTATAAACGCTTTTGTCAACATGTAATTTTTCCTCCAATTGAGTTTGATGTTTTTACTACCTACTGCTTATGCCTACGTTTTTATGCATCACTCCACTTACCGTATTTTTCTCTAAGTATCCTATGTAAGATTTTTCCTGTGCCTGTTCTGGGCATTTCTTCTTCTTTAATAAAATCAACAGATTTTGGCCTCTTGAACCCTGCAATTTTACCTTTGCAAAAATCCATGAGCTCCTTTGCAAGATCATCGCTCGGCTCATAGCCATCATGCAGAATAACTATGGCCTTTATTGCCTCACCCCACTTGTCGTCAGGTATACCGATCACTGCGACATCTTTGGCCGCCTCATGGGCGCCCATAGTGCCTTCCACCTCAGAAGGATAAACATTTTCCCCACCGGTTATGATCATGTTTGCCTTCCTGTCCACAAGGGTATAAAAACCGTCTTTATCCCTTTTGGCCATATCTCCGGCAGAAGACCATTCCCCAAAAAATGCCTCTTTTGTTTTTTCAGGCTCTTTCAAGTACTGCTTGAAGAGCATGGGGGTCCTGTAATAAACTTCTCCTACCTCACCATCAGGCACAGGGTTTCTGTTCTCATCGAGCAGCTTGATCCTGTCCGTGCCAAAGATTTCCTTCCCTATAGAGCCAAGTTTGTCAAATTGATATTCCGGCCTTAAGAGGGTTATAAGACCCCCCTCTGTTGTCCCATAGGCTTCCCAAAGCTCGGCATTCTTGAAATACTCCATGATGGCGAGCTTCAGATCTTTTCTGGCAGGCGCAGAAGAGATAAGCAATTGGCGAATAGACGAAACATCAATATTGTTTTTAACATCATCCGGCAGGGCCAGCATCATAATGTAATGGGTCGGAACCAATGAGGTATAGGTGATCTTATATTTTTCAATAGTTTTCAACAGGTCTTCCGGATCGAAACTGACCATGTTGTAGACAAATACCGGCGCCGACACCAAGGTATAGGGGAAGGAGTAAAAAATGGAATTGATATGGCACATGGGCATGACCAGCATGACTTTATCCGTAGGGAGAACCCCCGTGTTTATATTGCTCAAGAAATATTGGGCAACGGTGCTTTCATGGGTCCTCATCACGCCTTTGGGCCTACCTGTAGTCCCGGATGTGTACATGATAGTCCATATATCAGCAGCATCAACCATTATATCCGGCTCGTCAGGAGAGGACTTGGCCAGCCAGTCTTCATATCCTATGTATCCTTCAGGCACCGGCCCATCTCCCATATAGATATATGCATCTTTAGGAACAGGGAGTTTATCCTTGATACTGTCAATGAGCTCTACAAAAGGCGCCTCCACAATAAAGGCCTTGCATTCCGAATGGTTGATGATGTACTCAATGTCGGAACCTGCCAGTCTGAACATTACAGGCACAACCCTTTGACCTCCCTTTGCACAGCCTGCGTAGATGTCCATCCATTCACCCCGGTTGAAGGCAAGTACGGCAAAGGGCTCCTGGTAACCCACACCGAGATCCTTCAAACCGTTTGCCAGGCGACAGGAACGTTCATTCCAGTCTTTGAAGTTAAACTCGTTGTTTTTATCCTGCCATCCCATCTTATCCGGATAATTGATGGCATTCATCTTCAATATAGTACCGGCATGCATCCATTTACTTGTCGTCATTTTTAGGCCCTCCTCTTGTTTGTGTTATTTTAGTACAAATTCCCAACTGCAGGACAGCAGCTATCAGCTATACTACCCACCTTCCTCCATGGCAAAAAGGGCTGCACCCACAGCGCCTGTTAGCTGCGGGTATTCAGGAACCAAAATTTCACGTTCAGTGATCTCCTCAACCATATTCACGAGATACGGGTTATGGGCCACCACTCCTCCGGTCATGGCTACCCTGTCCGTAAGAGAATCCATTTCCAGGACCCTCTTGATAACCGAAAAAAAAAGTCCCTTTACAATGTCCGGGACCTTTTCCCCCTGCCTGATTTTTCCCAGTACCTCTGTGGCCGAAAAAACAGTACAATAACTCCCCAGTTCGACCATGTTTTCAGCCCCTTCAGCCAGGGCATCCATGTCCTCCAAGGGTATTTCAAGACGCACGGACATTTCTTCAAGAAAGGCGCCGGTGCCTGCCGCACATTTTCTGTTCATCTTAAAGCTCAAACGTCGTCCCTTGTCGTCCAACTTGATGACCTTGTTATCCTGCCCTCCGATGTCAACAATGGTCATGGCCATGGGAAAATAATGATAGCAGCCCCTGGCGTGGCACCCGATTTCCGTTTTGGTTCCCTGGCTAAACGGGACATTTTTTCTTCCGTAGCCTGTTGAGACACACCGGACTATTTTTTTTCCCAAGGCATTGGCCATTTCCAAGGCTGATTTCAGACAGATTTCAGCGGAATCTGTGAAATCAGTGCCCGACTTTCTCACTGAATGGCCTACAAGCCTCTTTTCAGAATTGAGAATGGCCACTTTGGTATGGGAGGCGCCTACATCAACGCCGACGAAGATAGAGCTATCATCATTAGTAGTCATAATCTATTGCCATAGGTGCGAACAGAGGATCCACGGTTTTCTCATTAAAGGGTCAAGGCAAAAGCCACAGGCCGTAAGGTAAAAAAAATAAACCTTATACCTTATACCTTGAGCCTTACGCCTGTAGTTTTCTTATTTCTCCTCCAACTGCTCAATGAATGCCTCAATGTTGGTCTTGGCCTGCTCCTCAGAGTAACATCTTAGATCACACAAGTCTCCGTTGATGGTAAGCACTGGTATTCCTAATTTTTTACTCAGCCTTTCCGGCATGCCGTAGCGATTGTTGGAGTTATTGGGGCATGTCTTTGCGTCGTGAAAGAGAATGCCGTCAAATTTAAACTTGTTATAGCAATCCGTAATATATTGCTCTTTGTAAGGCTCATCCCTTACAATAAAAATCTCGGTGTAGGCCATGGCCATACTTTCGAATGGTTCATCAGGGTCAAGTTGGTCAAATATCCAGCTATTGCAATAGGTGGAGGCCACCACACAGGTCTTTAGTGAGTAGAACTGTTCTGAGAGAGCTCTCAGCTTGCCCCAGATGGGCATCCCTTCCCAGTAAAGCCGGTGCTTTTCTCCCTCTACTGCGGCTACGCCGTTTTTGACCCTTTGCTGGAGTTCGGGCAGTAGTAGTTCGTAATAATCATTGGCCTCTTTAGTGCCCCGCGAAACAACTGCCGGAGCCATATGAATGGTTGCGTCAAAAAAGGTCCAGGGAGAGGGGAGGGCCGCCGACGCTTCAAGACAAGCCCTCCAGAGCTCTGAAGTGCGCCTGGATTGGCCTACGGCCTCCTTGAAGCGATCCATATCTAACTTTTCACCGGTCACCGCTTCCAGTTTGGGCACCAGGTCTTCTATCTGGCTGGCAATATCTTTGATCTCATAGTCCCGTATTTCTCCGATGTCTCTGTGTGTGTAGACACCGACAAGCGGCACGTTGAGCTCCCGTGAATACCAGGCAAACCAGTCCTGCACATCCCGGCACTGGTTAGTATTAAAAACGAGCACGTCCGGTCTGGGGACCGACTCGATATTATAAGCCATGGTCAAGGGAGTCTTTTTCTGGATATAAGAGCCCACATCACATGTGAGGTAGGAACAGATATCGGGTGAATACCCTAATGCATTGGTATAGGGGATCAACTCCGTGGACATTCGGGTCGCCCCCAACATGGCCCCGTGGTTTTCTGGATAGTAGACAAGAAAGCCCATGCCTCTCAAGAGTTCTGCAGGACCAACGCTCGTACACCAGGCGATCTTTTGAGAACCGGTCTTTGCAGCATTGTCCATTTCATAAAAATAGTCGGCCATGAATTTTTTTAAGGTCTTGGCGGCTGCAATCTGTCTTCTTGTAGTTTTCTTTTCCTCGGACATGGCATCCTCGCTGTTGATTTATTGAATATTGGCGATTGACGATTGAAAATCGAACGATCAGGAGTTACTCAAGACATTAATAGCCAATGGAAAATCATGTAATATCTCAATAAATCTGTGCATTCATAGCCTTCCCCCTTTTGCAAAGGGGGATTTTCTTAATACAGCCTGAATTTATTGAGAATTTATAAAACCATCAACTAAAAATCGGAAATCAGGCCATATTCTGCGCTACGATTTCGGTAATATCCATAACTTTTATCTTACCACGCTCATCTTTGGGTATGGCCTTGGCCCCCTTTCGTAAATTGTCTTTGCACGCGGCACAGGCAGAGACAATAATTTCGGCGCCCACGGCCAGGGCGTCTCGAACTCTTTCCGCGGCCATGTCCACCGCCATATCAGGATTATTGGCTAATACACCGCCGCCGCCACCGCAGCAGCGGGCCTGAAGCCTGTTTCTTTCCATTTCTACAAATTCAAGACCGGGGATTGCTTTTAGTATATTTCTCGGCTCCTCAAAGATCTTAAAGGCCCTTCCAAGGTCGCAAGGGTCATGGTATGTAACTTTTTTCCCGAAACCTCCGTTAAATTTTATTTTCTCTTCATTGATCAGTTTCTCAAGAAGGTGCACGGAGTGATACACTTCCATCCCAAGATCTCCTACAGTCGGATAAATCTTTTTAAAGGTCTTGTAGCATCCGGCACAGGGGGTCACCAGTTCATTGGCGCCTGTGGCCTTGATTCTTTCTATAACCTTCCTGGCATGTGGCTCAAATTCATCTGTCCCCATGAGGAATAGGGGGAAGCCGCAGCAGCCCTCCTCAGCGCCCAGGGTAGTGTATTCTACTCCTGCAGCATCGACCGCCTTAAGAAAGCTCGGAACTATTTTCATGTCCAGATAGCTGGGGACACATCCCATGAACAGGAGTGTTTCAGCCTTGGATTTGAGTTGCCCAGTTTGTATCTTTTTCTTAAGGACGGAAGGATAAATATCGATTCTGTCGGCCTTGGCGCTTGCATAGACATTCCCTGTCTTGAGGATGTTGTCTCTTACTCCGAGTACCGGTTCAGGTGTGAAACCGGTCTTATACAGTTTTTTTCGCACCCCTTCTACAATCTCGTCCACCCTTACCTGGGCAGGGCAGAAATAGGTACAGGCCTGGCAGGTTGTGCAACTATAAAAGGCCTCGGCCAGATCTGCTGATGGTTCTATGGTGCCGTTTAAGAAATTAAAGGCAAGAACATTTCTCCCCCGGGCGTTTCTTGATTCCCTGTGGGTTACACTGAAGGTAGGGCACCCGAGGCGACAAAAGCCACAGAATATACATGCAATAAGCTCATTATCCACCTCCTCACCAAAGGAATTGACTCCTTTCGGGTGATCAATCAGGGGCTGATAGGCAAAATGGTCGTAGATGTCATATTTCTTTTTTTCCAGCCCCATCTTGCCCGGATTGAGTATGTTATTGGGATCAAGGGCCTTCTTGATAGATCTCATAACGTCTAAGGCCGGACCGAATTGTTTTTCTATATAAGGACTTCTCGCAAGGCCGGTTCCATGCTCAGCCGTAACCGTGCCGCCCATCTCAAGGGCAAGCTCAGCAAGCTCGTCGGCGGCTGGCCTTAGCCTGTCCCATTCCGCCTTGCTTCTCATATCAGTGACAAAGGTGGTGTGGACATTTCCGTCCCCTATGTGGCCAAAGGTTGTAAGCAGCAGATCGTATTTGTCAGATATCTCCTGTGCCCTTTTAATCACCTCGGGGATTTTTGTCGGGGGAATACCAAGGTCTTCAGATATGGCAACAAGCCTGTTACCCGGCTTGATTCGTGAGAGTGTTGGTACCAGTTTACCCCTTGCCTCCATTATCTCGCCTGCTTTGGCCGGGTCATCACTCCATGTGAATTCCTGCACACCATGTTTGTTACATATCTCCCCAATCCTTTCCATATCCTTGAGCACGCTTTCCTTGGCACCATCTGACTCAATAATCAGCATGGCCTCAACACCGCTTATGTCTCTTTCAATAGCCCCTTGCACTACCTTCAGGGCGTATTTGTCCATTATCTCGCATGCAGTGAGCTGGATGCCTGAACCTATTATATCGGTAACCGTGGCCCCGGCCGCGAAAAGATCACTGAAAATTGCAAGGGCCAGGGCGTTATATTCCGGGATTGCCTGAATCTTTACGGTAATTTCTGTAATAACCCCGAGGGTTCCTTCGGAGCTGCAGAATACCCGGTTCAGATCATATCCAAAGGATGATTTGGGGGTTATAAATCCGGTTTCAATAACCGTTCCATCTGCCAGAACGACCTTGAGGGCCTTTACATAGTCCCTGGCCGTACCGTATTTGACGGCCCTGTGCCCGCTTGAGTTAGTAGACATCATGCCGCCTATTGTTGCGATGGCCTCACTACCCGGGTTGGGGGGAAACATCAGGTTTTGCTTAGCGAGCGCGGCATTGAGCTGGTTGCAGATAACCCCAGGCTCTACTCTTGCGTAGAAATTATCTTTCTCAATTTCCAGGATATTGTTCATTTTATGGACATCAAGGAGAATACCACCTTCAACAGGGAGGGATGCGCCGGTTGTGGCTGTACCTGAACCCTGGATTGTAACAGGGACTTTTTCCTGATTGGCCAGCCGCATGATCGCAGAAATCTGTTCTGTGGTATAGGCAAAAACTACCATGTCGGGTATTCCTTCATGGACTGACAAATCCCGGGAATATGAAAGACATTCAACACGGTCATCGAACACATTCTCAGAGCCAACAATCTGGGCGATTTCTTTAGTTATATCCATGGGATAACCTCCTGTTAGTGGGTCCTTGTCAAAGACACGGGAGAGGAAAAAATTTTATGCAAAAAATGCAAAAAGTCTATTTCTATAGGGGGATAATGTGGCTACTAAATAGCTACAAAGTAACTATAACGGAGGTGGTTAAAAATTGTCAAGAAAAAATCGAATATGCTGGAAAAATGGTTCATCGCGGATTAGTGTGAAAACCAAGTTAGGCATTAGCACAAAAACATTGTAGGGTCGGGTTTTATACCCGACCGGGGTTGCGGTGGCATATAAAATGCCACCCTACATGATGAGAACAAAGGCTGTCACTCTAATCTGCGATAGACCACAAAAAATCACAGCAGGGCCAGCAATTCTAATTTTGATCTAAATTAATTTGGCATTTGTCTCTCAAAAAGGGCCGTGCTTTCTATCCCTTTCTGAGGTCAATTACCCTTTTGGCCTTTCCTTCAGTTCTTTCAATACTTCCGGGTGCAAGAAGTTTCACTCTGGCCGTGATCATCAATACGGACTTAAGGTTTTCCGCCACCTTCCAGGTGAAAGAATCCTTATCAAAACCGGGAGACTCCCACATGGCCGGCTCCATTTCTACTTTTACATAAAGGTGGTCCAGGATGTCTCGGTCTATTATTATCTGATACTGTTTGGCTACACCGGGAATCTCAAATAATACACTCTCGATCTGACTGGGAAAGACATTGACTCCTCCCACTATCAGCATGTCGTCACTCCTGCCACTCATGCTCATGATCCTGGGGTGGCTTCGCCCGCATTGGCATTCATCCCAGGTTATCATGCATATATCCCTTGTCCTGTAACGCAGAAGGGGCATAGCCTCTCTACTGAGCATTGTTATGACCATCTCTCCTTTCTCCCCGGGTTCAAGAACATCTCCGGTTTCAGGATCAATTGTTTCAACATAGAATTCATCTGCCCATACGTGAAGGCCATTCTGGTATTCACATTCCACAGCCACCCCAGGGCCGTAAAGTTCACTCATGCCATAACAGTCCGTGGCCTTAAGATTGAGATTTTTCTCGATGTGTTTTCGTTGTTCCTCGCTCCATGGCTCGGCCCCGAACATGGCGATTTTTAGAGAAAGGTCCTGCAGGGGATCAATCCCTGCTTCCCTGGCGGCCTCTGCCAGATATGTTGCATAAGAAGGAGTACAACATAGAACCGTTGTTTTAAAATCCTTCATTATGTCAAGCTGTCGTTTGGTGTTTCCTGATCCAACGGGCACAACAGCGCATCCCAGTCTCTCCGCCCCGTAATGGTATCCCAGCCCTCCTGTGAACAGACCGTACCCGTAAGTATTTTGAACGATGTCTTCACCGGTAACTCCGGCCGAGGCAAGGCAGCGAGCCATGAGATTTATCCAGGTTTCCATATCTTTTCTTGTATATGACACCACAGTGGGTGTCCCTGTTGTTCCACTGGAAGAATGAAATCTTACTATCTCTGAAACAGGCACTGCCAATATTCCGTAAGGGTAATGATCCCTTAAATCGTTCTTGTATGTAAAAGGCACCTTGGGGACATCTTCCAGGCCCTTTATATCGTCAGGAGTAATGTTTCTTTCCTGAAACCGTTCCCTGTACATGGGCACACGTTCATATGCGTATTTTACCATCTTCACGAACCGCTCCTCTTGAAGCTCACGAATGGCAGCGGCTTTTAATGTCTCGATTTTGGGACTGAACATAGGCATCTTCAAGTCTCCTTCGTTGATTGTTTATATAATAACGGGTTTTATCCTAAGCCAGATAAACTGGAAACTCGAAGCACGAAATACGAAATGCGAAACAAATCCGAAATCTTAATTTTCAAATATTCGAAACAATAGAGTTCCTTTAAATATATTCTTAAGCAATGAACTTAGTATTTAGTCAAACCACCTTGGCAAAGGGCTTTTTGTTTAGGTCATTGGGATTTTGGTTATTCGAATTTGTTTCGAATTTCGATATTCGGATTTCGGATTTAACATTGTGATTTTCGTGATATTTTCCAGATAAAAAATTACTAAGAGGCTAAAACCCTCTCTATCACCTTATCCGAGAGCACCCCGACCATATTCTTTCTGTATAAAGGTGACAGATACATGTTGTTAACAGTGGACATATCATTTTGGGCCTTTTCCGGGATCTGTCTTAGTTCTTCAGAAGAGGAAAAATCATAAATGAGGGGGTTTGCACCTGCAGACCCAACGACGAGTCTCCCCTTATCTCCGGCATCCATTGAAAGGGCAATGTTTACAACAGGGTAATCAATAGATTTTCTCATCCTGAGTTTTTCATATCCGCCCCTCATTTCGTCTGAGGGTATAATGATATTCTTTATAAGTTCATCACTGCTTAAGGAAAAGGGAAACTTCCCATCTCCTGAGAAAATGTCTTTAAGGGGCATTTCTTTTTCACCCTTCTTGCCCAAAAGGCAAACGGATGCACCAAGGGATATGAGTGCAGGGGCCAAATCCCCGCAATAAACGGCAAAGCATTTTTTCCCTCCTCTGGCTGCATTACATATCTCACCACCTGTCTTGAAACAGGGATTAAAGGATTTCCTCCAGCTCTCAGGTTTGTTGTAGTAAAGGCATCTTGTATCCTGAAGGATGTTCCCTCCAATTGTCCCCCTCTGCTGTAGATTTTCAGAGGCGGTCAGTGTTGCCGCTTCATGAAGAGCGGGATATTTATCTTTAATGATTTTGCTTTTTATTATTTCATAAATAATTGTGAGGGCACCAATTCTCACGTTTTTCCCTTCATCCTTCACATAACTCAGGCCATCTATGTTCTTGATATCTATGATAAGATCTGGGTTTTTCAACCCCATCTTTATCCTTGGCAGTAAATCAGTTCCACCGGCGAGGATCATAGCATCCCCTTTATAATCAGAAAGCAGATGAAGGAACTCTTCCAGGCTTTCAGGCCTTTTGTATTCAAATTCCGGCAGTAAACTCATGGGTTATCTCCTCTATATTGCTCCAAACCGTCTACATGTTCGGCTTACTTCTAACCCGGATAAACCGGGAAAGTGCCTAAAGTTAAGGAGTCGCTTCGCTCCATCTGTTTTTATAAAAAATAGAATTCCACAATTTTCCCGCTGCAAGCGGTATAAATAAGCACTTTAGTCCCGCCGAGGCGGGATTAGGCACTTCACACTTTTTCAATTTTGCAATTTTCTGCACGTTTTGAGCAGAATTTTATCCAAGGGCCTAAGCACTCTTCGAACGCAGGGCTCTCTTTATCCTGTCACTCGTCATGGGGAGGTCATATATCCTCTCTCCTATGGCGTTACATATGGCATTGGAAATGGCTGATATGACCGCTGCCCTTGGTGACTCCCCAACCTCTTTTGCACCAAAGGGACCGTTGGGTTCATAACTGTCCACAAGAATGGAGGTTATCTT
>MVDB01000210.1 GCA_002050025.1 Desulfobacteraceae bacterium 4484_190.2 | reverse complement strand
CAGTCTTGTTCGCAGTAGACCCTTCTTTATACTTCCAGTGTGCTGCAATACCATCTTCAGCGACCTTATCCATATCCCATGTCCGAATTTGCACCTCCATTCTTTGGCCGATGGGGCCAATTACTGTGGTGTGGAGT
This sequence comes from Desulfobacteraceae bacterium 4484_190.2, assembly GCA_002050025.1. Taxonomy (GTDB): domain Bacteria; phylum Desulfobacterota; class DSM-4660; order Desulfatiglandales; family Desulfatiglandaceae; genus 4484-190-2. Next base: position 5,424 of record MVDB01000210.1, on the reverse strand, counting down.
GATTGATACATATTTGCCTTTGGCACAGAGATATAATCCTTAAATCTTCCCTGCACCGGTTTCCACATTGAATGGATATGACCCAGGACCTCATAGCACCCTTTAATACTGCTGATGATGATCCGGAAAGCCAAAACATCGTACACCTGATTAACAGTGAGGCCCTGGTCCAGCATTTTCTTGTAGATACTGTAAAAGTGTTTGTCTCTTCTTCAAGTTTTTTTGAGACAAGTTCTATAACATTTTTGATAAATTCTTCCCTTTTGTCCCGTGTCTGCGCTATCTCGTTTTTAATGTCCTCGTAGATCTTTGGTTCAAGATAATAAAGGCAGAGGTCTTCCAAGCTGGATTTGATCCACTGAATGCCCATTCTACCGGCAAGGGGTGCATAGATATCCTCGGTTTCTGCTGCAATTAACCTCTGCTTTTCCGGTGGTTGGAAACCCAGGGTACGCATATTATGTAGCCGGTCAGCCAGTTTGACGAGAATGACACGAATATCGGAAGACATGGCAAGAATCATCTTGCGGACATTTTCTGCCTGGCGTTGCTGGCGATTGGTGAACTGCATTCTACTGATTTTTGTTACTCCTTCGACGATATTGGCCGTTTCCTCGCCAAAGAGGCGCTTAATTTCATCAGGTTCGGCTTCGGTATCCTCAATCGTGTCATGAAGGAGACCGGCCGCAATGCAGGTGACGTCCATCTTCATTTTGGTGAGAATGTAGGCGACCTCGAGGGGATGGGATAAATATGGTTCACCGGAAAGTCGAATCTGGCCCTGGTGGGCCTTGGCTGAATAGACATATGCCTTTTCAACCAAGTCTATATTGGCCTTTGGATGATAGCTTAGGATCTGTGATGTGATGTCATTTAAGCGAATCATAGAGGGCTTTCAATTTTTCCCTGATAATGGCTGAGGCATCCTTGGCAGGTACATTGATACTATTAGATTCAGCACGCATTTTTATTTCAAGTTGGCCTTTTTTGACTCCCTTGAGTCCCACAATTACTCGTACCGGGGTGCCAAGGAGATCGGCATCCTTGAATTTGACCCCTGCCCGTTCATCCCTGTCGTCGAGAAGGACGTCGATGTCATGATCCAAAAGCTCGGCATAAATCCTTTCCGCTGTTTCAATGACAGTAGTCTCATGCATCTGGAGAGGTAGAATGGTCACTTCAAAAGGAGAGATAGGTATGGGGAAGATAATGCCATCCTTGTCGTGGTTCTGTTCAATTGCGGCTGCAACGGTTCTTCCAACTCCTATACCGTAGCACCCCATGATGATCGGCTTCTCCTTTCCCTGCTCGTCAAGAAAGACCGCTTTAAGTGCCTGGCTGTATTTTATGCCCAGCTTAAAGATGTGACCCACTTCGATGCCTCTTCCAAACTGTATTTCCCCACCGCACCTGGGGCATGTGTCATGGGGTGAGATCGTCCGCAGGTCACCGAAATTTTCTACATTAAAATCTCTTCCTATATTCACGTTCTTGATATGAACGTCTTTCCTGTTTCCACCCGTAACGAAATTCTTCATTCCTCTGATGGCATTATCAGCTACCATCCTTGCCTTTAGGCCTATTGGGCCTGCAAAACCCATGGGAGCACCGGTGGTCTCCTCTACCAGGGATACGTCTGCCAGTTCAACGGTTTGTGCGCCAAGAAAATTCTTGAGCTTTACCTCGTTTAGTTCGTGGTCACCCCTGACTAAGGCGGCAACAACGTCATCATCCGCCACAAAGATAAGCGTTTTAATGAGCTGATCCGGTGAAATGTTGAGAAAGGAAGTCAATTCTTCTATGGTTTTTATGCCTGGGGTGTCAACCGATTCGAGCGTGTTCATATTGCCACTCTTCATATCAGGCGGAACATGGGGCGTTTTCACCTCCGCCCTTTCAAGGTTGGCAGCGTAAGGGCAGTTCACGCAATTTATGGTCTGATCCTCTCCTGTGTCCGCAAGGACCATAAACTCATGGGAGTAACTTCCACCAATAGAACCTGTATCCGCCTCCACGGCCCTGAATCTTAGACCGCATCTTTGAAATATTTTTGTGTAGGCTTCATGCATGATCTCATAGCTGCGGTTAGCACTCTCTTCGTCTACGTCAAAGCTATAGGCGTCCTTCATGATAAATTCGCGCCCACGCATGAGACCGAACCTGGGCCGTATTTCGTCCCTGAACTTGGTTTGAATCTGGTAAAGGTTGATGGGCATCTGTTTGTAGGAATGTATCTCTCTTCTCACAAGATCGGTGATGACTTCTTCGTGGGTGGGTCCGAAGCAGACGTCACGGTTATGACGATCTTTAAATCTTAAAAGCTCACGGCCATAGTAATCCCATCGGCCACTCTCCTGCCAGAGTTCCCCTGGCTGAACAGCAGGCATCAGGACCTCTATGGCTCCGGCCCGGTTCATCTCCTCTCTGATGATATTTTCCATTTTTTTTATGGACCTGAGGCCTGCCGGGAGATAGGTGTAAATGCCGGAGGTGAGTTTTCTGATCATGCCTGCCCTGATCATTAGTTGATGACTGATGATTTCTGCGTCCGAGGGAACCTCTTTGTATGTGGGAATAAAATATTTGGAATAGCGCATAGTTGTAATTTGTCTCCGTTTCCTTTTCATTATTTGGATATTTTTTTAGAGTCCATCAATAGTCAATAGCCGATCGTCAATTGTCAATATTCTTATTGCTTAACCAACTTCTTGACTTCGCTGATCAGGACCTCTGCTAGTTCACGCTCCGGTACCTTTCTTATAATTTCACCTTTTTTAAACAAAATTCCCTGCCCTCGGCCGCCTGCAATGCCAATGTCAGCCTCTTTGGCTTCACCCGGGCCGTTCACAACGCAACCCATTATGGCAATCTTTGGAGAGGCCTGAATACCGGACAGGGCCCTTTCCACCTTGTCAACGAGCCCAAAGAGGTCTATTTCAGTCCGGCCACAGGTGGGGCAGGAGATAATTTCGGGGCCTCGAAACCTGAGGCCCAGGGCCCTTAATATTTCATAGGCGACCCTGACCTCCTCAACGGGGTCTCTGGTCAGAGAAACGCGAAAAGTGTCGCCAATACCTTTGGCCAGCAGGTAGCCAATACCGATAGCACTTTTTACTGTACCTGATATGAGCGTGCCTGCTTCTGTCACACCAAGATGTAAAGGGTAGTCCACTCTCTCGCTCAGGAGTTCATAGGCGCTGATGGTATTCATTACGTGAGAAGATTTCAATGATATCTTGAACTGGTCAAAATCTAATGTTTCAAAAAGCCTTATATGTTCCATGGCACTTTCCACCATGGCTTCAGGGGACGGCTTGCCGTACTTCAATAGGATCTCTTTGTGCAAAGACCCTGCGTTGACCCCTATCCTGATTGACACTTTGTTCTCACGAGCCGCTTCGACCACCTTTGAAACTGCTTTTTGGCTGCCAATATTACCGGGATTAATTCTTAGTCCGTCCGCGCCGGCATCTATGGCCGCAAGGGCAAGGCGGTGATCGAAGTGAATATCAGCGATAAGTGGCGTTTCGACTTCTGATTTGATTTTCCGCAATGCCATTGCCGCCTCTTTGTCTATAATGGCCAAACGAACAATCTCACAACCTGCCTCAGATAACCGTTTGATCTGACGAACCGTTGAAGATACATCCCTGGTGTCAGTGTTTGTCATGGACTGAACAGCAACAGGGGCTCCGCCACCGATAGGGACGTTACCGACGTAAATCTTATGTGTTGTTTTCCTTTTCATGTATTCTAACATTCCAATTCTAAGCTAAACGAGTTAACTAATCCCAGCTCTGCTATGCGTGTTAGATAGTGATTTGTGATTTACTATGGAATAAAGTTCAAATTACAAAATCCAAATGTCAAATCAAATCCAAAATTATTGAGAACTTACTCTTTTCCCCATTGTGCGCCTTCACCAGTGTATGTCTGCGTTTGAATTAATGGGTGGACATATATTTTCTATCATTTGTCATTTGACATTCATTTGAAATTTGGGCTTTGACCTTTGTCATTCGAATTCATTTTATTTACATATTCGGACCCTTTTGGTTCACTATTCAAACCATCCCTTTTAGGGTTGGTAGTTGATTTTTTAACGGTGTTAAATATCGCAATTATCCTTTAGCGTTACGCCTTTAGCCCTATGCCCTATGCCTTTCATCTAATACAAAAACATCGGCTTCCCGCTCACGTGCACAATCTTGGGCCGATATTCTTCTATGTCATACAGCTCTCTTATATCGACTCTTTTTTGGCCTGTCGTTATGGTGCTCAAGGGAATGTGTGTGTAAATTCCCCCGCTTAACGCAATAAGACGTCCGAACACGTCTCTTAAAAAAAGATCAATCGCCGTGTTGGCAAAATTAACAGCCACCATAAGATCCAGGGAATCCGGCGTGCCGCTTCTCATCAGATAGGATATTCTCTGGTTGAGGACATCTTGCCCTGTTAGCTCTTTTAGGATGGCGCCAGTTTCTTCCCCAATACCACCCAGCCGCCTGTGGCCATATGCATCCAACTCCCCTGACAGGAGCATTTCACCCCCAACCATCTTGGCTCCTTCAGAAATTGTAATCATGGCATAATTCTTGGGATTGTCCCGTTTATCTTTCATAATGAGTTCTGCCAGTTTCTTGGGATCAAAAGGCACTTCAGAAATGATGGCCCTATCCACACCGGCCAGATAAGCTGATACCAACGAAGTCTCTCCGCAGTACCTGCCGAATAGTTCAATTATGGCGATCCGTTCATGTGAGCCGGCACATGTTCTCAGGGCATGTATAAAATTTACACCCCTGGTAACGGCAGTGGAAAAGCCGATACAATAATCTGTGCCAAAAACGTCGTTGTCCATGGTTTTAGGGATGGCAATTACAGGAAAGCCTTCCCTGTGCAGCCGTTCTGCAAAGCTAAGGGTGTCATCCCCGCCAATAGGAATGACGGCATCAACTCCAAGATGTTCAAGGTTTTTCATGACATGGGGGGTGAAGTCATGGAGGTGATCTCTCTTTTTGAATGCTTTTTCTAAAAATGCAGGGGCATCTTTTTTGTGCACAGCGCTTGGGTTGGTGCGTGATGTATGAAGATATGTGCCCCCTGACCGATCAATGGTGCGTACTTCTGCCGGATCAAGTTCATGGAAGCAGGCCTTTGCACTGATGGGATTATCTGGGTCGTATTCGAGAAGGATGCAGGGATTAAGGCCAGGTACGTCCCCACCGCCGGTCAAAATGGCAATTGTTGGTTTTTTCTTAGTAGATTTATTCATTACAAGGTTCTCTCCATATATATATCTTAGAACATAACATTTAAGCATAAGGGAAATAGTGTAATCCTGTCAAGTTCATTTCTGCTTCGATTTTTGTTGACAGGATTGTGTAAAAAGATATTGTAACCGTTCATGGGTTCAGAGGTTCA
>MVDB01000209.1 GCA_002050025.1 Desulfobacteraceae bacterium 4484_190.2 | reverse complement strand
TAATTTATTACGACATAGGAAGCCTATTATGGAAGAAAAAAAAGATCAAAACAAAGTAACTGACGCGTATGAAGATTTTCTTGGTGATATCAGTAGCCAATTTTATAGGGAGGATAAAGAAAAAGATTTTCTTGACAGCATTGGCCCTTCATCGCCCAAAAAGGATATCCAGGTCAATGTGGGTGAAAGAGTAAAAGCGGTGAGGGAAAAAAAGCGGTGAGGGAAAAGCGAGGCCTTACCCTTCAAGATATTTCAAAGAGGACCGACATTGATATCTCCCTTTTGGAGGAAATCGAGAAAGGGGATGTCGCGCCTCCCCTTGGGGTGGTGATAAAGCTGGCCAAGGCCCTGGAGATGAAAATGGGTTACTTTATTTCCGGTGAGGAAAACAGACCCTATACCATTGTGCGCCGGGATGACCGAAAGGTGATATCACGGTATGATTCCAAAAAGGAAAAGCATTACGGCTATGAATTTGAGTCACTGGCCCCCCATAAAACAGATAGACACATGGAACCCTTCATGGTGACCCTTGGACCTACGGATACAGAGGAAGAAATATCGGCCCATGATGGGCAGGAGTTTATTTATGTGCTGGAGGGAAATATGGAGGTCCTTTATGGGGAAGAGACCTATATCCTTGAACCAGGAGATTCTGTGTACTATGATTCAACGGTTCCTCACCTGGTAAAATGCCACGGTGGTAAGAAGACAAAGATCCTGGCTGTCCTTTACGATGAAAGGTGACATGTCGCTCATCTAATCGGTTTTCAGTACAAAACGTTGACAAATGACGTATGGTGATGAGGATTCAACCTTTGAACCCGTGAACGGTTACACCTTTTTAACACTTGAATGGAGGAAAAAAATTACAAATGATCGTTTTTGATCTGGAATGTTCCAATGGACATATATTTGAAGGTTGGTTCGAAAGTCTCGAGTCATTTGAAAAGCAGAATAGCGAGGAGCTGGTTAGCTGTCCGTATTGTAATGATATTCGCGTCAGAAAAGTTATGTCTCCGATTGCAGTGAAAAAGTCACATTCTGTTGACAAGGCGCCGCCAGGGCCCATCGATTATCAGAGACTTGCAAAGGAGGTCGTAGGTTATATCCAGGCTAATTTCGAAGATGTAGGCCCAAAATTCTCTGCAGAGGCCCTGAAAATGCACTATGGGGTCAGCGAAAAAAAGAACATAAGGGGATCAGCTACCTCTGAGGAGGAGAAGACATTAAAAGAGGAAGGAATCGATTTTTTCAAAATTAACTTACCCGAAAAGGACGAAGATAAGGATAAGGAGAACTGAAGGTCTCCTTACCACCCTTTAGTCCACATCTCATCAGCTTCATAAACCTTTTCATCCTTTAGGTGAGCCTCTTCAGCGTCTTCTTCACTTATCCGCGGAGGGTTGGGGCCATTGATTAATTCCTTGTAGTACTCGTGCTGGATAAGGAGGCTCATAATCTCATTGGTGCCCGTCCATATTTGTGCGAGTCTTGCGTTACACACCATCTTTTCAATTGGAAATATCTAAATGCAGTAATTGATCAATACAGGAGGACAATGAATGGGTAAAATTGAGAGAGCTATTATCAGCGTGACCGATAAGAGCGGGATTGTGGAATTTGCAAAATCCCTTTCAGTGTTTGGCGTGCAGATTCTTTCAACGGGTGGAACTGCGAAGGCATTGCGGGATGGGGGGATTTCAGTGACCGATATTTCCGATTATACCGGGTTTCCTGAAATGATGGACGGCCGCGTAAAGACCCTTCACCCCAAAGTCCACGGAGGGCTTTTGGGGCTCCGTGATAACCCTGAGCATATGGAGATGATGAAGGCGCATGGGATTAAAACCATTGACATGGTGGTAGTGAACCTTTACCAGTTCGAAAAAACAGTGGCAAAAGAAGGGGTGACCCTGGAAGAAGCTATTGAGAACATCGATATTGGTGGGCCCTCCATGCTCCGGTCTTCTGCCAAGAACTTCAGGTATGTGACGGTCATTGTAGATCCTGCCGACTACGAAGTTGTCTTACGGGAGATGGAAACAACGGGTGGTGAAACCACTCTCAAGACGCGTTTTCGACTTGCACGGAAAGTCTTTAAACTGACGCATCAATACGACGGGGCCATCAGTGAATATCTGGAAACGGTGGATATGTGAAGGAGCTTTATTCGCTTTGCTTATCCACGGTGAAACAGAGGGGAGAGTAATGGAATAATGGATTTGGGGTACGTGGTATAAAGCTCAAGGAGGCTGTCCGAGAATGGCTATTTTCCCCAATCTTTGCGTCCCCGATGAGCGGGATCTACGCTTCAGACTTCGCTCTATCGAGCTACGCCTTGACAGCTTCGACAGGCTCAAATTATAATCCTCGCAAGGCAAAAGGCGAAAGGCGAGTTCAGTATTTCTCACCTTATGCCCTGAGCCTTGCTCTTTACGCCTTCCATTTTTTCTTTTTCAGAGCAGGGCATGTTTTTATGAACATGGCGGTTCTTCTTTTTACAGTATATTGCCTGAAATGTCCTGCAACTTCCAGACCCATCCAAAGATTCACCTTTTGGCCAGATCGCGAATTTACAGGAAAAATCACAGAATTTCATGTTCACACCTTTTATTGAATTGTTACCTTTTCCATCGGGTCTTCGGCTGGTTGAATACTGCCAAATTTTTGCTCATACCTCGAAATGTTTTCCTGAAGGGCCGTGATAATGCGCTTGATATGGCCTGGGCTGACAATGATCCTCGCGGTTACAGTGCCGGAAGGGGGGGCAGCCATAAGAAAATCCATAATAAACTCTTCTTTTGTGTGCGATACAACCATGTTATTTGAATATGCACCGCCTGCCAGCTCTTTTGGGAAGTTCACCCTGATTTCATTTGGCTTATTTGCCATGTTCCACTCCTCTGCTTTTATATCTCTAATTGCGCAAGTTTCTATACGATACATAACTATAAAAAAAAATATCTGAATAAACAAATAGTTTTCACCCTATGCTGGATTTTTATGCGTAGAAAATTGCTTGACACATCAAATTCCATACAGTAAATTAATTATACAATATAGCCGTTTTGTAGCTACTTTTTTTCCAGACAACTCTTTGCCTTAGGAGTTTTATGGGTCCCCTTAAATGTTTCTCTCCGATTAACAACCTTGCGGATCAATTAAGCGGGGAATTCCCCTGTTTCTATCCAGAATCCGAAAAAAATATTGTTAAAGCAGCGTTATCACTTTATATATGGAAAGGAGGTGAAGAGGCACATCAGTAATGGTTTGGGTCTTAAACATATTTTTGTTTAATCTTTTTATAAGGAGGGTGTCCTAATGAAGAAAAAAATCTTTTTGTTTTCCCTGGTCGCTATCATGGGGGTTGCTTTTTTAAGCATAGGCTTGTTTAAAGCCGAAGCAGGCCCAATTAAACTAACTTATAGCAACTTTTTCCCGCCGTCACATTTCAATGGTAGCCTGGGCGCATCCTGGGCAAAGGAAATAGAAAAGCGCTCCAATGGCAAAGTAAAGATCACCTATTTTCCCGGAGGCGCATTGCTCAAGGGAGGAGACATGTATGATGGAATCCTGAAAGGGATTACAGACATAGGCATGTCTTGTTTTGCCTATACTAGAGGTCGGTTCCCTGCAATGGAGGCGCTTGATCTTCCAATGGGGTATACGAGTGGGTATGCTGCGACCATGGTTGCTAATGATTTTTATAAGAAGTTCAAGCCGGAGGAATTATCTAAGGCTGAGGTCATGTATATACACGCTCACGGCCCCGGACTGCTTCACAGTAAAAAACCCGTATACAAATTAGAGGAGGTAAAAGGACTGAAAATTCGGGCAACCGGCCTAAGTGCAAAAGTGGTAAAGGCCCTTGGCGGCGCACCGGTTGGCATGCCCCAGGGAGGAACCTATGAGGCCCTTCAGAAGGGTGTAGTGGAGGCAACATTTAGCCCAATGGAGGTGTTAAAAGGGTGGAAACAGGGCGAAGTGATCAAGTCTACTACTGAGTGTTACAGCGTCGGCTACACCACTGCCATGTATGTTATGATGAATATGAAAACATGGAATAAACTGCCTAAGGATATCCAGAAGATAATCGAGGAAGTTAATGCTGAGTGGTTGGTCAAGCATGCTGCAGGGTGGGACAAAGCTGATCAGGCAGGACGGGAATTCAGCCTCAGCCTGGGAAATAAGATAATCCCGCTCTCAAAAGAGGAAAGTGCCCGCTGGGCCGGGGCCGTTGCGCCGGTTTTTGACAATTATGTAAAGACTGCCAAAGGCAAGGGTTTGCCAGGCGATGCCTATTTAGATTTTATACGAAAAGGAATAAAAAAATACAGCAAGTAGTAAGCAAAAGGAAAAGTACAGGGGTTGCCGGTCGTCATTTCAAACGGCAATCCCTTGTTCCAACAAACCAAATCCCCTCTGGGGATAACCAAAGCCTGGCCCTCTGTGCCAGGATTTTTACCTATGACATTGGGGAGATACGATGCCCGTTTTTACGAGAGAAGTTAGGCGCTTATCTAACTTTTTAAATTTGGTGGCAGGGTGGTCTCTGGTGGGGATGACTGCTCTTACCTGTGCCGATGTTATCCTGCGCATCTTCAGACATCCCATACTTGGCACCTATGAAATTGTGGGATTTCTTGGGGCAATAGTAGCTTCCTTCGCCATGGCCCATACGACTATACTTCGAGGGCATGTAGCAGTGGAATTATTGGTTATGCGGTTGCCCCACAAGGTTCAGTTTGCAATCTATCTCATCATTCATGTGTTGAGTATAACGCTTTTTGCCCTTATTGCCTACGAGAGCATACTCTTTGGCAATGACTTGCGACTCGCGAACGAGGTATCCTTGACCTTGCAAATCCCGTTTTTCCCAGTCCTATTCGGGATATCATTTGCCTGTATGGTGGTGTGCCTGGTCCTCCTGGTAGATTTCTGGAGGGTGCTCGTGGGACAGGCAAAGGTATGGTATCAATGGGAGATATGAGAATTGTCTGATGAAGCATTGCAAGATCAACGACGATAAGGAGAGCAGATTATGAGTCCAACGACAATAGGCTTGATTGGATTGGCAATTCTTATAATTGTCCTCTTTTCTCGCATGCCAGTGGGGTTTGTAATGGCCCTGATTGGGGTTCTCGGGTTTAGTTATGTTGTTTCCTGGGAGGCTGGCCTGAGAATAATGGCGAAGGATTTCTTCGGCATATTTGGGTCCTATAGCCTAACCGTTGTTCCGCTTTTCATCCTTATGGGGCAGGTGACCTTCCATGCTGGCATTAGTAGCCGTCTTTTTGATACCGCCTATAAATTTGTTGGCCATCTACCGGGTGGTTTGGCCATGGCTACCGTCGTTGCGTGTGCGGGTTTTGCCGCGGTATGTGGTTCCACTAACGCCGCTGCGGCCACTATGGCCACGGTGGCCATGCCTGAAATGAAGCGTTACAAGTATAGAGATGTATTATCTACAGGTACTGTGGCTGCGGGAGGAAGCCTGGGTATTCTTATCCCTCCAAGTGTGATTTTTATTATCTATGGCATTCTGACAGAGCAGTCTATCGGGAAGCTTTTCGTGGCCGGGGTTGTTCCAGGTATACTCCTATCCGCCTTGTTTGGACTTACAATTTATATCTGGGTACGGCTGAGACCGGAGATAGCCCCGCGGGGGCCAAAGACTACCTTCAAGGAAAAACTCATTTCTCTTAGCGGAGTCGGAGAAACCCTGATTCTTTTCATACTTGTTATGGGGGGGCTCTTTATCGGTTTCTTCACACCAACGGAAGCTGGCGCCATCGGAGCCGGAGGGGCTATCGTACTTGGTTTTGTGCGCAGGCGGCTTACCTGGCAGGGATTCATGCAGGCACTTTTTGAAAGCACAAGGATCTCCTGCATGGTCCTGGTTATAGTTGCCGGGGCGACGGTTTTCGGCCATTTCCTGGCCATCACCAGGATTCCTTATGCGCTGGCCACCTGGGTCAGTGAGCTTGCACTGCCTAACTTTGGTATTATGGCCTTTATTATCCTTGTCTATCTTGTGGGTGGTTGTTTTATCGATGCCCTGGCCCTGATCCTGTTGACCATTCCGATATTTTACCCGGTCGTTACGAATATGGGGTACAATCCTATTTGGTTCGGTGTGATAATTGTATTGGTGACCCAGATGGGAGTTATCACCCCTCCAGTTGGTGTTAATGTCTATGTAGTTCACGGGGTAGTCAAGGATGTGCCTTTGGAGAGCATTTTTAAAGGGGCATTTCCTTTCCTTGTTGCATTGATTCTTTGTGCCTTGATACTTATACCCTTTCCCCAAATTGCGCTCTTTTTACCCAGCTTCATGCGGTAATGCTACATCAGTATATCACCGCTGAGTTCAGACTTTTTGAGAAATTACCGTTTACCCTAACGTTGCATAAAATTTGAGTTCAAAAAGCTTTAGATTAGGTCAGCAAGGGACGCTCGGCTATTTTCAAGGGTGAAAGCGTATTTAACATACGGTGAGGTCTTGAAAATGGACCAACGTTTCTTGATGGCCTGATATAGAGTGAGCGTAGCGCTTTTGGACCAAAGATTTATGCAACGTTAGGGTTTACACTGCGAGGTGCGCAACTTGTCAGACCTTCCTCTCATAGGCATTACCATGGGCGATCCGGCGGGAATTGGGCCGGAAATCATCGTCAAGGCACTGGCTGATAAAATTATTTATGGTCTGTGTCGGCTTGTGGTCTTAGGGGATCCGGAGATTCTCTCTTCATCTATTTTAAGATATCGCCAAAAGTTGCCCCTAAATATCATTTCAAACTTTTCTGAGGTTAGGTCAACTCCGGGCAAGATAGATCTAATGGCTGTTTCGAGGTTGAAAGGCGGGTCAATCCTTCCCGGAAAACCCACTGTGGAGGGAGGCAGGGCAATGGTGGATTATGTTATAAGGGCCGTGGACATGACCCGAAAGGGAGAGATTGAAGCCATGGTAACCTGTCCCATAAGTAAAATCCTGATGCACCAGGCCGGATACGCCTATGAAGGGCA
>MVDB01000031.1 GCA_002050025.1 Desulfobacteraceae bacterium 4484_190.2 | reverse complement strand
GATGCAGCGCGGGCAAAGGGTGAGATGTTCCTGCCGGAGGACGACGGCAAAGGCCGGACCCTCACCCAGGATGCCCTTTTCATGCTCACCATGGTGCTCATCCTCATCTTTGCGGCCTTTGCAAAACCGGCAGAAGGTTCCACCGGGCTGTGGCCGACCATCTTTGCCGCAAAATGGTATGTCACGGGAGTACTGCTGATCGCCCTCGGTTTCATGCTCAAGATATGGTTCGTCAACGAGGAGAGGGTCACCTGGGTCCAGTCCACCTGGGGATTCATGAAACAGATCTTTCCACTTCTGGGTGCGGGGGTCCTGGTGGCCGGCTTTATGCTGGGAAGGCCCGGCCATTGCGCATTAATTCCCGACCACTATATCCAGAGCCTGGTAGGCGGAAATTCCATCTGGGCAAATCTTTTTGCCTCGGTCTCAGGCGCTCTCATGTATTTTGCGACACTTACAGAGGTACCCATCCTTCAGGGGCTTCTGGGCGCAGGCATGGGAAAAGGGCCTGCCCTGTCCCTGCTCCTGGCCGGGCCGGCATTGTCCCTTCCCAACATGCTGGTAATAGGAGGCGTTATGGGTGTAAAGAAGACCGCTACCTTTTGTGGCATCATTGTAATTTTATCGACCATTGCGGGAATGTGTTACGGCTGGATTGCAGGATAAATTTTCACCGCAAAGGCGCCAAGAGCGCAAAGAACTGAATTATTATTTTCCTTTCTGCTGAGAGGGCAGAAACGAAAATATAAAACCATTTCAAAAGGGTATATGAAAAATGGAGGTTTAGATGTCGCAAGAAGATATAACACAGATCAGGGTAGGGAATTCTCCCGTCGGCATCATAGGGATAGAAAATGTGATGGTGGACATGTCAAAAGAATATGCCGAAAGGCCCGACGATGAAGTGGGCGATGAACTCGTAAAAAGGCTCTCCAAGAAAAACTATATCCCTGAACGAGTGAAACCCGATTATGCAAAGTCATTTTTGCGAGAGTTTAAGAAATTCCTTGGCAAACCTTATGAGGAAGAGGTCTCGGAAGGAGTGGAGATAAAGATTTTAGGTCCGGGATGTGTCCAGTGCGATGGCCTTGAACAGACACTCATGCAGGTGATGGCCGAGATCAATCTCATAGCCGACATAGAGCATGTCAGGGACATAAAAGAAATAGGTAAATACGGTGTAATGGGCAGCCCTGCCCTGCTCATCAACGGCAAGGTCAAGTCGGTGGGCAAGGTCCCGCACAAAGCAAAGATCAAGGAATGGCTGACCGAGGCGCAAAGCTGAAGGCGTAAGGTTCAAAGTTATGTCCGTTGGGAGTCTGCCGCCCAGGGCATAATTCAAGGGTTGCTGGGAGAACTGGCATCAGTGTAACCAAACAACCATTTGACCATTCAACTATTTAACAATTCAACTAACAGTTACGGAGGTAAAACATGGAAATTAAAATATTGGGACCCGGATGCCCAAACTGTGCAACCGCTGAAAAAAACGTGAGGGAAGCGGTTGCCGAGGCGGGTGTGGATGTTAGCATTGAAAAAATAGATGATATCATGGCAATCGCCAAATACGGAGTATTTGTGACCCCCTCCGTCGTAGTAGACGGCGAGGTAAAGGCAGTGGGGAAAGTGCCGACCAAAGATGAGATCACTTCTTGGATTCAAAAATAGCCAGGAAAAACAAAGAACCGTCCAAACCGGTTTGGTATCCGAGCAATCTCCACATGGATCTTCTTTGACAAAGATGGCAATGAGGTCTTCCGGCATGAAGAGTTCATGAGCGAGGCGGAAATAAGCGATGCCTGGGAAAAGCGAAGCGAAATCACGCCTCGCTATGAAGGCACACCAAAACCCGGGATACTTGAGATCCTTAAGCTTTTGCCAAAGACGAATTGTCGGGAGTGCGGTGACCCCACATGCATGGTCTTCGCCACAAGGGTGGCAGAAGGTGCAAAAGTCACGGAGGATTGCCCTGCATTGATGGAGGAAAACAGTAAAAAACTCAGAGAATACATGAGCCAATTTCAATTTGATGTATAGCATAAAAATTTTCTCACGGAAGAGTAATGCTGTGGCAAAGGAAACAGAAAGGATAGAAAAAGCGAGAAGTCTGGGTTTTTTTGAAAAGTACCTCTATATCTGGGTGATTCTGTGCATTATAGCCGGGATTATCCTTGGAAAGGTTGCACCGGGTGTCGCAAAATACCTGGACAGCCTGGCCATTTACGTGGGCGAAGCCCCTGTAGTCTCGATCCCCATTGCGGTCTGTCTCTTTTTTATGATGTATCCGATTATGGTGAAAATTGATTTCGCCGAGGTCATCAAAGCAGGTAAAAGCGGAAAGCCCGTATTTTTAACGCTTTTTGTAAACTGGGCGATAAAACCCTTCACCATGTACGCTATCGCTTTGTTTTTTCTCGGCACGGCCTTTTACACACTGATCGGACCGGAGGCCGTAGATCATGTTAAAATGCCGTTTGGCCTCGATCTGCCTGTAGGTGCGGTTCACGGTGCAGGTAAGGTGATCATGGCCAACGGGGTCAAGGTACTGGAAGTGCCCCTTTGGCGAAGCTACCTGGCAGGTTGCATTCTGCTGGGGATTGCGCCATGCACAGCCATGGTCCTGGTCTGGGGATTTCTGGCACGGGGAAACGACGGTCTCACCCTGGTCATGGTGGCCATAAACTCGCTTACTATGCTCGTGCTTTATGGAGTGCTTGGGGGTTTTTTGCTGGGTGTCGGCCGTCTTCCGGTTCCCTGGCAGGCCCTGGTCCTCTCCATCGGCATCTACGTGGCGCTTCCTTTAGTGGCAGGCTATATCTCCAGGAAAGCGATTATCAGCTCCAAGGGAGAGGAATGGTTCAAGGAAAAGTTCCTGCACGTGTTGACCCCGGTCACGATCATCGCCCTGCTGATCACCCTTGTCCTGCTATTCAGTTTCAAGGGCGAGGTCATCATATCCAACCCTTTGACCATCTTGTGGATCGCCATTCCCCTTTTCATCCAGACCAATCTGATTTTTTGGATTGGCTATGGTCTGGCCCGATGGCTAAAACTTGAATATAGGGACGCGGCTCCAGCGGCCATGATCGGGGCCTCCAACCACTTTGAGGTGGCCATTGCCACGTCCACCATGCTGTTTGGGCTTTCATCCGGCGCGGCCTTGGCCACGGTTGTAGGGGTTCTCATAGAAGTGCCTGTCATGCTTATGCTGGTCAAAATCTGCCTGAAAACCACGCATTGGTTTCGCTATGAAGCAATAGCCGCTTAAACCCAAAGGAAAAATGTGAAATGAAAACAGACCGGATCGTTGGAAAGACATGGCGGGCCATCTGGCAATCGGGGCTCATTTTTATCCTGGCTGCTGTGGCGGGCCTTTTGATGAATCAAGCCCGGTCCGACACCCTTCCGCTGGTAGCCGACTGGTCTCCGGAGGCGAGGTTAACCGAAAACTCAGGGGAGAGCTTGATCATTTCTCTTGAGGAGGCCAAGGCACTGTGCTCGGATAAAGATGCTGTATTCCTTGATGCGCGATCTCCAGAAGATTATGTTCAGGGACATATTCGGTGTGCTCAAAATATACCATGGCAATCTTTTGACGAATACATTGACCGCGTCTTTGAAACGATTCCGGACAATGCCCGGATCGTGACTTATTGTGACGGTGAGCACTGTTCCCTCAGTGAAGATCTCGCCAAAGAGCTGCTTTCCATGGGTTACGAAAATGTGAAGGTCCTGCTAAATGGCTGGACAAGGTGGCTGGAGGCTGGACTCCCCGTGGAAAAAGGACATGAAGGCCATTCGGATGGCCGGGAAGGATACCAATGGAATCTCCTCATGAGACCAACCATGAACATGAGAACCGCCAAGCGGTAGAGCACGATCACAGTTCGACCGGCACCCACTCGCACCAACATGTGGATGTCAAAGACACCAGCGGGTCCCGGCTCTTAATAACATTGGCACTCAACCTCATTATCCCCGTGGCCCAGGTCATCGGAGGTGTTTATGCACACAGCATGGCCCTCATCTCCGATGCCACCCACAATTTCAGTGACTTCGCTGCCATACTGATTGCCTATGTTGCACATCGCATCGGAAGAAAAGGGGCATCGGTCCGGAATACGTTTGGCTACCGTCGGGTCGAAGTCATGGCCGCCGTCATTAATGTGGGTATCCTGATCGGGGCATCTTGCTTCATAGTGTATGAGGCGGTTGAGCGGTTCCAGCATCCCCAGAGCGTACTTGGAAATATCGTTATCTGGCTGGCATGTGTCGGGATCCTGGGAAATGGGTTTTCCGCCCTACTGCTCCACCGGGGTTCAGAGCACAACCTGAATGTACGTGGGGCTTTCCTCCATATGATGGGCGATTTTTTAACTTCCGTTGCGGTGCTGATAAGCGGCGTTGTGCTCATATTCAAACCGTGGTACTGGCTGGACCCTCTGCTGTCACTTGTCATTGTGCTTTTTATCCTCAAAAGCTGCTGGTCCATATTGAAGGATGCAAGTGGGATTCTGATGAATGCCACCCCGGAAGGGTTGAATCTTGAAGAAATCAGGGGTTTCCTGGAACAGATTCCCGGAGTATGCGGCATCCATTATCTTCATGCCTGGAATATATCCGCCTCCAGTATCGGTTTTTCCTGTCATGTAGAAGTGTTGGATCAGTTGGTCAGCAAGACCGAGAAGATTGGAGAGACGGTCCGTCATGAACTCTTCCATCGATTTGGTATTGATCATCCTGTACTCCAATTCGAGACCACTGAATGTGGAAACGGCGGGATCCTTTGTGAAATCTCTTCTGGAGGTGCAATGAATGGCTAAAGATCAAACAGGTTTTCTCAGGGGACAATGGAAACAGGAGGGGCTTTTTGCCCTCGTCGCCCGCATGATTCTTGGGGCCGTCTTCATTTACGCGAGCATCGACAAGATTCTTAACCCCGCGGCCTTTGCAAAAGCGGTCTACAACTACCAGATCCTGCCGGAAGGGCTGATCAATCTCACAGCCATCGTGCTCCCCTGCCTGGAGCTGATTCTGGGCATTTTTTTGATTATCGGCCTGTTCAGGGAAGGGAGTCTAGGTCTCGTGACGTTTCTCCTGCTCGTCTTTTTCGGGTCGATGGTGTTCAACCTGGCACGGGGCCTGGATATCCACTGCGGTTGTTTCAGTATGAGCACGGATGGCACAAACAACACTCCCATGGTGTTGTATGTTTTCAGGGACGGTCTTTTCCTGCTGCCAGCACTCTTCCTGCTCTATCGCACTTTCCTGAGTAGACGCCAGATAGCGGATGCTTAAAGTGCTTTTTTTAACCTTTTTAGAGAAAGGCAGAGCCTTTCACTGGACCGTAGAAGCAAACTATGATTCTGACCCTTTCCGACGAGGAATTTATGAGGCGACAAGCATCCCGGGGCACTACAAGCACTGCCTGGAGAATGCGCCTGAAATTATTGAGTTGCAAGCAAAACTTTCCAAAATTCACTGGGCGATTCTCAATAAGTCGTTCGCTGATGAATAATAATCTATGAATACGAATGGGGCATGATCCAATGATCAGGTCCAATGAATAGGTTTATGTGGACCCCTATAGAACACTCGGCCTTACCCGGATGCCACCGAAACATGAGCCGCAGCACACTCTGGCGTAAGATGAAGAGGTATGGAATCATGGACGCATAGTTTGAAACGAAGCATGAAACTGTTTCATGCTTTGAAACGTCCACTGCTCTCTCCTTTCTCTCCACCTTTGCTTATATTAATGTAACCTATTGTTATTCTATGTTTAATTGTTTTTTCCTGCAAATAGAACGGTTTGGCATTCTATTTGCTTTTAAGGATTGGGAACTGGCCTTAAAGCATTTAGGCCAGTTTTTTTGAGAGAGCTTGGTTTTTCATTCCATGAAAGAGCATAGGGATGATGTAAAGAAATCCGAAAGACCAAAATGAAGATGGTTGTTCCTCTATTTAAAGAGAGGGTGTCAAAAAGTATTTCACCCTTTATGGAAGGGGGCAGATAGATGGTCATGAAAGAATTCATCAAAGTCATGAAGGCCCTGAGAGACCCTAATCGGGTCAAGATCGTCAAGAGGCTTCAACATGGCGAGTTGTGTGTCTGTGAGATCCAGGAAGCCTTGGGCACTTCTCAGCCCACAGTTTCCAAGCATCTAAAGCTCCTGGAGGAGGCAGACATTTTGAAATCCCGAAAAGAAGGGCTGTGGGTCTACTATCGGCTGGACGATGGAAGCACCAGCCCCTATGCCGCCTCGATGCTGGGCAACCTTAAACACTGGCTGGAGGGCGCGCCTGATGTCTCTGAGATTGTAAAAAGACTTCCTGAAATTCGAAAGGCAAACATATGCAAGACATAACCCGGATGAATCGGTAGCAAAACCAAGAATATTTTGAAATATTTTCTGCCCTTTGTGTGCGCGTTGACGCACAGACAGGATGAATCGAAGAAGCAGAATAAAAATAGATAGGAGGTAACAAAAATGGAGATGCACGTTGCACAGATTATTGCTTTGCTGATCACTGGTATAATCGTTGGATTCGCTTCTGGGCTGTTAGGTGTAGGGGGCTGTTTTATCATGGTCCCTGTACAATTCTGGGCCTTAAAATCCATCGGCGTTGACCCCACCATTGCCATTCGGATCGCCTTTGGTACTAACCTCTTAGTGGTTCTTCCCACGGCCTTCAGCGGAGCCATGACCCACCACAGAAAAGGAGCGGTCCTGTGGAAGGCAGGGGTGTCCTTTGGGATCGCCGGCGCATTCGGGGCATTTTTCGGGGGTTTCATTGCATCGCACCTGCCTGGAAAGGTCCTGACGGTCGCATTCGGAATTGCCGTCATCCTCGGCGCCCTCCGGATGCTCACGGCCAAGCCGCCGCAAATCACAGAGGAACCATCAGATAGTATAGCTGCATTTATCATGTGGGGGATCCCGCTGGGTATTGTCTCCGGCATAATCGGGATCGGCGGGGGTGTGCTCATGATCCCTATCATGGTCTATTTTTTAAAATTCAAGATGCACCAGGCCGTGGGCACCTCTACGGCCCTGATGATCTTCACGGCCATTGGCGGATCGCTTTCCTTTCTGATCAATGGTTTAGGGGTTCAAGGCCTTCCGCCTTACTCAACGGGGTATTTGAACTGGCTTCAGTGGATACTCCTGGCCGGCTGCAGCATCCCCCTAGCCATAGTTGGGGCGAAAACCGCGCATCTTTTGCCGGCCAAGCAGCTCAAGTACATCTTTATCGTGGTCATGTTTTACATGGGCCTCAAAATGATCGGGGTGTTTGCGTGGTTGCACCTACCCATCTAAAATCTTCTTTGCCTCAGGCTTGGAAGAAAAAGGAGAAAAAACATCATGTCACAAGGAAATTTTACAAGGAATTTTTCACCAGCGTGGTTCGCATCCGTCATGGGCACCGCGATACTGGCGACAACAAGTATGTTTTATGCCTCTCTGTTGCCATTTCTCAGGTATGTTGCTGTCTTTCTGTGGTTGTTCAATACAGCCCTGTTTGTGGCGCTCCTGTTCTTCTGGGTTATGCGTTGGATCAGGTATCCCCAGAATGCCATAAAGGATCTCAGCCATCCTGTAAATTCCCAATTCTACCCCACTATGCCCATAGGCTTTATCGTCCTGGCCGGCAACTTCCTGCAAATTGGAAAGGCCTACCTGGCCCCTTCCACAATCTTTGCGATCGCAAGCACGTTCTGGGTCCTTGGTTCCCTACTCACCCTGGTCTTTGCTTTTCTTCTTCCCTATTTCATCTTTTCCCATGACTACATTAAGATTGAACATATCAACCCCAGTTGGTTTATCCCCCCGGTTGCATTGATCATCCTGCCCTTGATCGGGAGCCAAATATTTCATGGGTGGCCTCCATCCTGGCAGGGATCCATCATCGTGTTCAATTATATCTGTTGGGCCTCTGGCTTCTTTCTCTACCTGTTACTCTCCGTAATCGCTCTGTATCGCCTTATTCTTCATGAACCTCTCCTCCCACAGCTCTTGCCAACCATATGGATAAATATCGGCCCTATCGGTGCCGGGGTGATGACCTTCCTTGTGATGGCTAAGACCTCAGCCCCTCTCATCCAGGTCCCAGTGGCAGCAATGAATATGTTTTGTCTGATCTTTTGGGGCTATGGTATCTGGTGGGTCATTATCTCCATTATCATGACCATTCATTACATCAAGAGCATAAAGCTCCCCTATGCCATGTCCTGGTGGGCCTTCACCTTTCCCTTAGGGGCCTATGTGGGATCTTGCTACATGCTCTTCGAGGTGTATAAGCTCGCTGCCTTGAACTGGATCGGATTCGTTCTCTATTGGTTGTTGTTTTTCTTCTGGTCCATCACCCTGGTGAACACAATTATTCACCTCTTCCGAGGGGACTTTCTCGCATCGCCACAACCGGCTAAGGGGCCACAATGAAAAATTGGCCAGATGTTTTCCCCCTCCCACGTCCGGGGAAACAATTTTCTTAGCGGGAGGAGATCGCCACGCGCTTTGCCCTGGCTTCAACAACCTTTCCCAAGTCGACCGAGGAAATGGAGTATCTTGTGTAAGTAAAGCCGCTTTGGATCTTATCATGCAAGGAGGATGTGGGATGCTCTCAGAAACAAAAAGGAAGAGAGGTTAGATTATGACATTTCCTGAACTGATGCGAAAATACCTGCCACTATGGGTAGCCCTTTCGATCACCCTGGCCTTGCTCATCGGTTACAATACCTCTGGTGTCAAGACCCTGAAACCTGCCATCCCCTTTTTGCTCTTTGTGATGCTCTATCCCATGATGATCAACCTGAGGGTGGAGGATATCGGCAAGGCATTAAAAGACTGGAAGTTGTTCTCCGTGGCGGTTTTTATGAATTTTCTCCTTACGCCGTTTCTCGGGGCACTCTGGACACACGTTCTCTTTAGCCATGCCGATCCCTATCTCGCCACAGGGTTTATCCTCAAGGTGACCGTTCCCTGTAGCGGGATGGTAGCGGCGTGGACAGGCTACGCCAAGGGGAAGGTGGAATCGGCCCTGATTGTGGTGGCTTTAAGCATGGTCCTGGCCATTTTTCTGGTCCCCTTCTGGATGTGGGCCCTGGCAGGGATGTACGTTGTGATCAACCCGTGGATGATCTTTCAAAAGATGTTAATGATTGTGGTTCTTCCGCTTGCCGCTGGTCTGGCCACACGAAAAATCCTGGTCCGGAAATACGGCCCAAAAAGCTATAAACAGCGGATCGCCCCTTATTTTCCGGGCATCTCCACCTGTGGAATGCTGACCATGGTCTTTATCATCATCTCCACCCAGGCAAAACTGATCGTGGGCAATTTTCACTGGATGCTCCTGGTCATCCTGGGAATCGGGACGCTCTACCCACTCCTCTTTGGCCTGGTGATCCTCTTCTGCAAGCTGGCCCATATGGACCACGGAAACAGCATGGCCTTGGGTTACAGTGTCGCGGCCAAGAACCACGCCATTACCATCGGGATAGCCACAACGGCCTTTGGCGGAACCCTTGCGGTGCTCCCCGCTGCCGTGGCACCCCTCATCCAGATACCCACCATGCTGCTATATCTGAAGTTGTCAGAAAGAATCCGGAAATTTCTCCATCCTGGAGGAATACCTCAGCAGACTGAGATGGGAAAAAAGGCTAACCAGCCTTAAAGGCAGGGGCACATTTTGCCTTCGCCCATGAGAGGATTTTGTGCCCGATTGGATCGTTTCCGACAACCCACGGTTTATTTTCTCTGAGTATCCTTAGGCTTTTTACAAGATCGTAATGGAAAACCGACAAATAGGTCAGCGAAATGGGGGGGGGAACTTCATGGCCAAGACAACTCTATATTCAACCATCTGTGGATTTGAACACAAGATCGAAGGAAAAGCAGAGGTGAAACGTAGTGACCCAGCAATTCTAATTATGGTTTTCATCTGGCAGGACTATGGGGTATTAATGAGAATCCCTGTGGCGTGTCCGTTCAGCTTGACTTAAAAATATTTGTTAAGTATAGTCTATCTTACAAAGTTTGACTCGTTCTTTATGACTCGTACACCGATGCCATGGAAAAAATAACGCACCAAAATCAGAAAAATGCCAAGCCTCGGACTGAAATGATCCCTATGTTTTGCAATATTACATCCGCTCTCGGGTCTGACTGTTGCACTATTTTGGAAAGTATTAGTGACGGTGTCTTCACTATAGATCATGACAAAAAAATTATGTCCTTTAATAGAGCGGCAGAAAACATCACGGGTTTTAGTTTCAAAGAGGCGGTAGGACAGTACTGCTTTGACGTTTTTCGCGCCAACATTTGTGAAAAGAAATGTGCCCTGGATGAAACTCTTGCCAATGGCAGGCCCCAGGTAAATATTCGTGCCATTATTATTAGTAAATCCGGGGAGCAAAAGCCTATCTGTATAAGTACTGCTGAGCTAAGAAATCAGCATGGTGAGATAGTCGGGGGCGTAGAGACTTTTCGGGATCTCTCTGAAGTCGAACAATTACGAAAGCAGCTAACCCATAGCTATACCTTTGAAGACATTGTGGGAAAGCACCCAAAAATGCAGGAGAACCTTTCACTATTGCCCGACATTGCTGAAAGTGAAAGCCCGGTTCTCATTGAAGGCCCCACGGGTTCTGGCAAGGAACTCATTGCCCGGGCGGTTCATTCTCTGAGCCCGAGGAAACAAGGGGCATTTGTTGCAGTGAATTGCGCCGCACTTCCGGACACCCTGCTTGAATCAGAATTATTCGGTTACGCCAAGGGGGCTTTTACGGGCGCCATGAGAAACAAGGCCGGTCGGTTTTTCTTAGCCAACAAAGGGACCTTATTCTTAGATGAAATCTCAAGTACATCCATGGCATTCCAAGCCGATCTTTTACGAGTCCTGGAGGACGGCGAATTCATGCCATTAGGTGATACCAGGGCCATAAAAGCAGATTTCAGGGTGGTGAGCGCCACTAACCAAAACCTGAAGGAATTGGCCCGGAAAGGAAAATTCCGGGAGGATCTGTATTACCGTCTGAATGTGGCTAAAATCAGCCTTCCTCCCCTAAAAGAAAGAAAGGCAAGCGTCCTGAGGCTGCAAGGGCCTTAGGGATAAGCCGGACCACCCTCTGGCGCAAGATGAAAAAATATGGGTTGATTGGACAATAAAATGTTTCGTAACCATTCATGGGTTCAAGATATCGCCTTACCTCGGGTATTTGATGAAAAGGTACCCACCAGGATGTTAGCATCCATCCAGTTCAATTTTCCTCAGCCTTTTCGAGTCATTATCAAGATGTAATTTCCCCTGAGCCCAAGGAAATTTTGGCGAAGAAAAAAAACACTGCCATATAGTTTCTTTAAAAAAGCCCTTGACAAATAGTTTTTGAATATTACAATATTGCATAGCTATGCAATAAAACAATCATATGCCAATTCAATATTGCAGATATCGTAGAATATTTATGACGGTTCACAGTTCAGCGCCGCCTCTGACCATTGAAGTTGCCAGTTTGATCAAAAAAGTGACGCTGGCCTTGCGAAATCACATATAAGGCTTAAGAAAACAACCGTTTAAACCTGACAAGCTGATTGGTTAAAATAATTATGCCACGAAAATTAAGAAAAATGTGGAAAAAGGGGGGATGGGGAATTTCCAATGGGTATATGGAGGACCCCAGAACCCGATTTTTTGCGGCTTTGGCCTGCGATCAGAGAATCGAAATTATTAAACTCCTCCGGGAAGGAGAAAGGTGCACCACTGAACTGGCTCCGAAACTGCGAGTGGACATTTCTGTGGTGTCTCGACATCTGGCAATACTCAAACACCTGGGAATTCTGGTGAACCGGAAAGAGGGCGTGAATAACTATTACTCAGTAACAGATGAGCGTATCTTTAAAATATTAGACACGGCTTCAAAAATTTTAAAGGATATATCAGAGAGACAGAGTAACATCGTTGCCAACCTTTGACTGGCAAAGAGTAGTTTTACACAGAAATGAAAAAACGGAGGTAAGGAGCCATGAATATTGCATTTTCTACCGATGACAACAACGGGCTGGATGCTGTGCTGAGTCACCACTTTGGTCGCTGTCCCTACTACACCTTTGCGGATGTAGAAGGCATGGAGATCAAAGATGTAAGGTCAGTGACTAATCCATTTTATGGAAGCCATGGACAACCAGGCGAGGTCCCCTCTTTTATTAAAAGCCAGGGGGCGGAGGTGATTATTGCTGGCGGGATGGGCTCGCGAGCGATTTCCTTTTTCGAGCAATTCGGGATTCAGCCTTTTACCGGGGTATCAGGTAAGGTAAAGGATGTTTTAGAGGTATATTTCAAGGGCAAACTGGCAGGAGCAGAGGCCTGCAGTGAAGGTCATGATGATGACGGCCCAGGCAAAAAACAAATGCCTGAGGCAGGCCAGTTCGAGGGTGATGAGATCTCACGGCTAAACGAAGAAATGGTTGCTCTCAGGCGGCAATTTGCCCAAGCACAGGAGAGGCTTGCAAAATTAGAGCAGGAAAAAAAGTTGATTGATCCTGGCGTAAGTCCTCAATAACTCCGGGCTGTATCGGGAAATTCCTCTCCTTCCCCCTTTTCAAAAGGGGGAAGGATTCGGTGTGCCCAGACTGAGATGTTACAAAGCATCTTCCAGAAAAACCGGCAATCCCGATTTGATACTATTGCCTCACTCGCGGGCAAGACAAAACGCATTATCTGAAAGCATATATAATTTATTCCACCTTATCCGGGTTTAGGCTGTTAGGTCCTGCAACCATGCCATCGACCATTTTTTGAAGCATTACTGCGTCATTGGAGAAGATCCAATCCGCCCCCCTGTTAAGTTCACGGAACAATGAATTTTTTGAACACGGGTAGCCGATGCCTACCTTTTGTTGCCTCTTATGGTGTCTTGCCATCAACGCTTCAGTTAAAACCAGGTAATGGCCGCAAACCCCACCGAAATTGTTCTGAAGAGACAGCTTACTTAGGCGGTAGAAATCAATCCTCGCTATTGGAAGGAATGTCGACTTCGGCACAAATTCGATCAATTCGAACATCTCGGGGGTAAGAGAAATAAAATGAAAATCATCTCCCGGCACAAGAGAGGAAAAAAGATCATTGAGAACCCTGTTTTGATGAGAAGGATCCGGGTAAACTTCCTTTTTTACTTCAATCATCATGTGCATTGTCTTACCGTACCTTTGAATCACCTCCGCCAAAGATGGGACCAGGGGATATTTCGATTTTAGATCCGACAGAGTGGTCTGCCGAATTACCAGGGTTGATCCGAATACCCTTAGAAGATCCGGGTCATGAATCACCACCGGTTGCAGATCTTTGGTCCAGCGGATATCATACTCGATGCCCCATATCCCCTGATTTTTTGCCCTATTAAAGGCCTGCAGGGTGTTTTCGAAGACCTTCCTGTTATCATGTTCACCGCGGTGCGATATAATTTTGCAATTCTTCAGCAGTTGAATACCCGGAACAGGCTGCGGTTTGATAGCAAAAAAAAGATCGACAATCCGAAGAAAACCTTTTTCAAATGCTGATAGGATTTTCATTTTTTTTCGCCGTCTTAACAGTAATTTTAATTTCAAAATCCAATCTGATATCCTCGTAAAAAGTCTATCCAGGGCGTTGCGCTTAATCCTCACCCTGTTAAATTCTCGTTAAACGAGATAGCGACCCAGTTTTGATAGTGTAAATCATTTCGAACGTAATACAAGTAAACTTTTTTCAAAAAGATTTGCGCGTCTTGTATCTGGTCCGGCTAAGCCCAATATACTGTGTCGCTAATTTTATGACTTTTGTGAGTTTGACTTGAGAACGCGCTTAGCTTATCACTAATAAAATGAAACCAAAAGTGAAACGGTTTCATCTTTTGAAACTCCTACCTTTTTTGATTCCCCATTCAAGGCTATTCAGTTAGCATTCAACCTATTGTTTTTATTGAAAGAACAATATCCCCCAACGATATCTTCTCTTGGCATAATATTTGCTTAATATAAAAGTAAAAGCCAATCAACGCGTTGAGGTTCCGGTATTGACTTAGAAATGTAAGGCGATGATTCAAAGGCAGAAGGATTGAAAATAATTGGATATTTATCGGCGTTTAGATGAGCATAAAGAGGTAACTAAAATGAAGATTGCAATTCCCTTGTTCAAGGAGAGAGTATCACCTCATTTTGGTTCTTCGTCAAGGTTTCTTTTATTGGAGACGGATGGCGTAACGGTGTTTCAGGAGGCGACATTTGAGGTGGGAGGCGAAGGCCCTATGCAGATCGCCCGGCATCTGGTGGATTTAGGTGTGGAAGAGATTATCTGTGGAGGGATTCAGTATCAGTATAAGGAATGGCTGGTAATGAAAGGGGTTGCGGTGATGGATAATAAAAGAGGTGTGGCAAAAGAGGTTATCGGTCAACTCTTGAAAGATGAGGGGAGTGGTGTTCCCACATAGGAAAGATCAACATGGAAGGAGTAAAAACAAAAATGAAAGGGGAGGTGAGTAGCAAATGGAAAAATTAGATAGTTTCAACAAGATGCTGGGCTCTATGGCATCTCAGGCAGGCGTATTGATTTCAAAGAGTGCAAAAGCCAGGGATCTTTTTCTGAAAAAAGCTGAACGTGCGGCCTATGAGTATATAATTAAAGAAAATGAGGATCAAAGGCCCATGCCGGTCCAAAAGGAAAAGATGCAAATTATGCTAAATCTTACAGAAACTGCCTTCAAGAGAGTAGAAGAGGGATTGTACTCAAAGAATGTGGTCAGGCAGGGTTTAGACATATTTGTCAAGCAGATGCTGTTTTCTGCGGAAGGAAAAGCGAAAGAACTCGAAGATAATTTTAAAGCTAAATATGGAAGGAGGCCCCCAGGATTTCTGGTCATCGGGCCTACAAAGAAGTGCAACCTTCATTGCAAGGGATGTTATGCCTCGGCGCATTCAAACACGGCAGAGACTATTCCTTTTCCCATCTTAGACAGGATAATAACCGAGAAAACAGAGCTCTGGGGTTCCCACTATACGAC
>MVDB01000030.1 GCA_002050025.1 Desulfobacteraceae bacterium 4484_190.2 | reverse complement strand
TGCAGGGTCATTAGAATTGACCAGGCAGGGGCTGTGCAATGCAGTGTTGGACCACAAAAATTTGAGATCAGTACCTTTGTGAAAAAATAACACTTAAAAAGCGATTTTCTGGTCTTGAAAGAGTCGGATCTGAGGCTACAAGCGCATCAGCTTCCTTCTTTGCCGCTATCAAGAGCTCCGGCTCCCTGAACATTTCCGCAAAATCCAGTTCTCCTGCCCCTGCCTGCTTCGTTCCCATCAGTTCGCCTTGCCCCCGCATCTCCAGGTCCTTCTGCGCAATTTCAAATCCGTCATGGCTCTCAACAATTATCTTTAGTCTTGATAAGGTCTGGGCAGAGGTTTGTGTGGACAGCATCAAAAAACAGCGCCCTTTTTTGGTCCCTCTCCCAACACGACCCCTCAATTGATGGAGTTGAGTCAGTCCAAACCGTTCAGGATTTTGAATCACCATGACTGTTGCCCCCGGGACATCGACACCCACCTCAATCACCGTGGTTCCTACCAGCAGATCGATGAGGCCATCTCTGAATCGTTCCATGACCCTGTCTTTCTCATCGCTGGACATACGACCGTGAATCAGTTCAACTTGAAAACGCGGCATAAAAATTTTACTGAGTTTTTCGTGCATTTCCAATGCATTTTTCAAGTCCATCTCTTCTGACCCTTTGATCACAGGACAAATGACCATTGCCTGCTCCCCCGCAGCCATTCTTTGGTTTAACGTATTAAGGACCTTCCTCCTCTGACTTCCGTACATCAGGCGGGTCACAACCGGCAGGCGACCTTCCGGATATTCTTTGATGAAGGAGATGTCCAAATCCGCATAGACCGTCATGGCAAGGGTTCTGGGAATCGGGGTTGCTGTCATGACAAGCAGGTGAGGGTTTACACCTTTCTGGTCTAACAGCGCGCGCTGTTTCACACCGAACCGATGTTGTTCATCAATCACCACCAGGCCCAGCCTGGCAAAAGAAAGGTCCTCCTGGATCAAGGCCTGGGTCCCAATGATGAGATTATACTCTCCGAGCCTTATCTTTTCATAAGTATCGAGGCGTTCAGATTTTTTCAATGCTCCGGTCAAAAGAACGGAACGAAATCCCATACTTTCAGGCAGACCCGCGAAATAAAGATAATGCTGCCGCGCCAAAACCTGGGTCGGAACCATTATCGCCACCTGCCATCCGTTGATGACGGTTAAGGATGCTGCCACCACCGCCACAACGGTCTTACCGCATCCCACATCCCCCTGGAGTAAACGATTCATTGGTCTATTTTGACTCAGGTCCCCGATAATTTCGTCAATTGCACTCACCTGCCCATTGGTTAAGGCAAATGGGAAACATTTCTCAAGCCGGGACAACAGTTCCCTGGGTACAGAAAAGGCAGGTCCCGCCCTGCTTTCACGAGCTTTTTTTCCAAAAGCGATGCCAAGCATTACATGAAAAAAACGGTCAAAGATAAGTCTCCGGTGGTACTTGCTCCTGAATTCGTTGAGCAGATCAGTGGATAATTCCCTGGGCGGCATGTGAACGCACCTGATGGCTTCTACAAACTCAGGCAGCGCGAGGTGGCAGGTTATCTTCCGCGGAACAGGGTCCACCATGTACTCTTGATATTGATCCAGCACATGCCTGATCGCAGACCTTAGGACTTGTCCGGGAATCCCCTGGATCACGGAATAAACAGGGTAAAATTCTAAAAGACCTTTTTCTCTGTCAATATCCGCCAATCCAATGTCAGGATGAATCATCTGGGGTTTGCCCTGATTCCTCCGGATGCATCCATAGGCCATAAGAGTTAAACCCTGCCGGGCAAATGTGCTCAGATGGGCCTTTCTATAATGAAACCACAGCAGGTCAAGGCTCCCGGTTTCATCCTGGATCCTTATCCTGAACAACCCTTTGCCACTGCGGAAAAACCTTTCCTCCCTGCCAGATCTGACTTTTCCTCTGACCCAGACACTCATACCCTCTGTAGTTTTGTCTATGGGCAAGACCCGCCTCCTGTCCTCATAACGGATGGGACTGAACAACAGGAGGTCCATGAGAGTGTGAAGACCTTTTCGGGCCATAAATTCTGCCCTTTTAGGCCCAATCCCTTTCAAAGCAATGAGGGGCCGGTTCAATTCAGGAATATGTTTTAGATGACTGGCAGGTGACATAATCATGTAAATCCATTAACAAATCATGGTATTGGTGACAAGAGAAAAGATTTGACAATATATATGAATGATAATATACATTTTCAAGAAGAGACATTGTAACTGATCAGGTTCAAAGTTCAATGGTTCACGGTTCAAGGTTAACTGATGAAAACTGCACGGTTTTGACATATTGAGGGGTGGCGCATTTGAGAGACAATAAGAAAAAAGGCCAATACGCTGAGGCAGGTGTTGATATTGATGCGGGGAACAGGCTTATAGATCTGATAAAACCAATCGTGAGCAAGACCTTCAGATCAGGTGTCATAACAGATATCGGGGGATTTGCAGGGCTCTTCTCTCTGAATGTTCAGGATATGAGAAAACCCGTGCTTGTAAGCTCCACAGATGGGGTGGGAACAAAGCTTAAAATTGCATTTATGCTCGATAAGCACGATACGGTCGGCATCGATCTTGTTGCCATGTGCGTAAACGACATTATGGTTCAAGGAGCTAATCCGCTTTTTTTCCTGGACTATATATCCATGGGAAAGCTTGATTTAAAAAAGGCCCGGGATATTGTTAAGGGTATTGCTGTAGGTTGCCTGGAAGCAAATTGCTCGCTTATCGGGGGCGAAACTGCGGAAATGCCAGGGTTTTACGCTGATAGCGAATACGACCTTGCCGGATTTGTGGTTGGACTGGCCGACAATGAAGAAATCCTGGACGGTTCTGAGATTGCGGTCGGTTATCAACTCATTGGCATCGCATCCAGCGGTCTCCACAGCAACGGTTTTTCCCTGGTACGGAAGATTTTTTTCGAGGGCCTGAAGATGTCCGTGGAAGATTATGTGGAAGATTTTGGCCGAACCCTTGGAGAAGAACTCCTGGAGCCAACAAGAATATACGCCAGAGCAATTAGCAATCTTAGACGGGACTTTCGTATTTACGGGATCTCACACATAACGGGCGGTGGACTTATTGATAATATTCCCCGCATGCTTCCAACGCCCTGTAAGGTCGTCATTGACAGATCAACCTGGTCTCCTCCACCCATATTCTCTTATCTTCAGGAGGCAGGGCAAATTTCGGACCAGGAAATGCTGCGAACCTTCAATAACGGACTTGGCCTGGTGATTGTGGTA
Source organism: Desulfobacteraceae bacterium 4484_190.2 (assembly GCA_002050025.1). Classification (GTDB taxonomy): domain Bacteria; phylum Desulfobacterota; class DSM-4660; order Desulfatiglandales; family Desulfatiglandaceae; genus 4484-190-2. Next base: position 12,866 of record MVDB01000030.1, on the reverse strand, counting down.
AGCGAGGAAGAGGCTGACGAAGTACTCCTGAGGCTTAAGGCCATGGGAGAAACCGCCTGCCTTATTGGTCAAGTGGAAGCAAGAAATGACGCGGAGGAAGCCGTCCAGTTTGAAGGTTCAAAAGCCCATTAAGGTTATGGTCAGCGCCTGTCTTCTGGGAATTCGCTGCAGGTATGATGGTAAACACTCACTCTGTCCATACCTGGCAGATTTTGTGAAGTCAATTCCTTTCATACCCTTCTGCCCTGAACAACTGGGAGGGCTTCCAACCCCCAGACCGCCTGCCAATATGACAGGTGGTGACGGTCGCGATATTTTCTCTGGAAGGGCAAATGTCGTCAATGTCGAAGGGAAAGATGTCACAGACGCCTTCAAGAAAGGAGCTGAAGAGTCACTGAAGCTGGCCAGACTGACAGGTGCAACAATGGCGATCATGAAAGACAAAAGCCCTTCCTGTGGTCTTCGAACCCCATATTGTGAAAAGCCATCAGGATTTGGCATCGGCGTTACTGCGGCGTATTTCGAGTCAAACAGAATAAAAGTATTTGAGTTGGGAGCTTCTGATGCCTTCCCTACTCCCGATTTTTTAAAATTTGCAGGATTGGAGTAAACTATGTTCGGTTTAGGCCCCACAGAACTAATCATTATTGCGGTAATCATTCTACTTTTATTTGGCGCCAAAAGGATTCCTGAGATCGGAAAAGGCCTGGGTGGTGCTATTAGTGAATTTAAAAAGGTCAAAAAAGAGATAAGTAAAAAAGATGAGGATGACAAAGGTCATGACGATAACGAGGTTCCGGCAAAAAAAGATGATCAGCCTACCCTTGAGGCCAAAGTTATGAATAAGGTCATGGAACAGGTCCCAGGGGTCAAAAAGGCCATGGATGTCAAGAGAAAGGTGGAACAGGTCAAAAAAATAGTTAAATGAGGCATACCCCATGGCAAATACAAAATGTGAACTACCTGACTATAACCCACCATCAACTCAAATCATAGATATTCTCCAAAATTGCACAAAAATCGCCATCGTGGGAATCTCTCCCAAAGAAACCAGAGACAGCAACAGGGTGGCCCGATACCTTATTGAACAAGGGTATGAAATAATTCCTGTTAACCCCGGGCAGAGAGAAATACTCGGAATCCCTTGCTTCAAGGCACTCAAGGATATCCCGTTCCACTTTGACATGGCCGACCTGTTCATAAACCCGACGAGGGTTCCGCCTGTGGTTGACCAGGCCATTGACATAGGTGTACGGTCCATTTGGATGCAGGAGGGCGTCGTTCACAACGACGCAGCTTCCAAGGCCAGGAAGGCGGGTATCCAGGTTATAATGAATCTGTGCATTATGAAAGAGCACAGAAAAATGACAATGAACCAGACATGAGTCTCGTTACAGCCTTAAAAGTCTCTCTCACTTTTTTTGAGAATCAGATCTTTCGCGATATTGGGCTACAAGTTGAACCTGGGGATCGAATAGGCCTTGTGGGGCCAAACGGATCCGGAAAGACCACCCTGCTTCGACTTCTAATGGGAGAAATCTCCCCTGACAGCGGAGAAGTTAGAGTTGCAAGGGATACCAGGGTAGGTTATTTGCCGCAGGATATACAAGAAGGTCTATCAGGAGAACTCCTCCACTCGGTTATTGACTCAATTCCAGGGCGGGTACCCTTAAAAAACAAGCTGAAAAAGGCAGAGCAGTCACTAAAAGCAGCGAGCAGGAGACAAGAACAGACCAGACTGGCCGAAAAGATAGCTGAGATCCACCATAAAACAGACAGCTTTGAACAGCAGTTTCCACGGCATGAAGCTGAAAAAATCCTTTCAGGTCTCGGTTTCAAAGAAACAGAATTTGACCGTCCCATCTCTTCCCTAAGCGGCGGCTGGAAAATGAGGGCTGCCTTGGCTAGCCTGCTATACCAGAAACCTGATTTACTCCTCCTGGATGAGCCAACCAACAACCTTGATATCCCATCCATTCGATGGTTAGAACAATTTTTACTCGATTTCAGGGGGGCCATGATACTTGTATCCCATGACAGGGATTTCCTTAACCGGCAAATCCATCGCATTATTAGCTTCGAACCGGAAGGGATGATATTTTGCAGCGGGAACTATGATTTCTATCTGAAGGCGCGTGAGGAAAGAAAAAAATCCTTGGAGGCAACAGCTCGAAAGCAGGAGCAGAAAATCAAGGAGGCCCGGAAATTCATAGAAAGATTTCGTGCCAAGGCATCCAAGGCAAGGCAAGCACAGAGCAAGATCAAATTGGCTAAAAAGATACGATTGGTTGAAACGCACCGCAAAGAAAAAAACGTTCATTTCTCTTTTCCTGCCGTGTCTCGAAGTGGAAGAGACGTATTGTCAATCAAAGGAGTATCAAAAGGGTTCGATGAAAAGGCCTTATATGAGCGCCTCACCCGGACTGTACTGAGAGAAGAAAAAATAGCGGTCATCGGCCCGAATGGATGCGGCAAAACCACCTTGCTCAGGATGGTGGCCGGGGAAATTAAGCCCGATGAAGGCACAATCGGGCTGGGTCACGGGGTTCGCATAGGTTATTTCGCTCAGCATCACTCAGAAATGCTCGACCCGCAAAAGACAGTTATTCAAGAAGTCTATCAGGTTGTTCCACATGCGACCATAGGTTTTGTCAGAGGTGCTTGCAGTGCCTTTCTTTTTTCAGGAAATGATGTTGACAAGACAATCGGTATTCTTTCGGGTGGTGAAAGGGCGCGTGTTGCGCTTGCGAAGCTCCTTGTCAAACCTGGAAATTTCATGGTGATGGATGAGCCTACCAACCATCTGGATCTCTCATCTTCCGAGACACTGATTGATGCACTTAAAGACTACAATGGGACACTGTTATTTGTTTCCCACAACCAGTCCTTCATCAACAGGTTGGCAACAAAGATCTGGGACATTAAAGAAGGGGAAATTGTAGAATACCCGGGCAATCTTGACGAATACTATGATCATCTCACGCGAATGGAAAGGGAATTGGAACATGACTTAGTTCAAGAGGGGTTGCATGATGAGAATCAGGTTCAAAACTCCCCGAATACAAGAAAGAACCGGAAGGAGCAAAAAAGGAAAAGAGCAGAAAAGCGCAGGTTGATCCATAACACATTAAAGCCCATATTGGCTGAACTTGAACAACTCGAAGAAATGATTGCTGAACTTGAATTACGAGAAAAAGACCTGGGCGAAAGGCTTGCCGACCCGAAAGTTTTCGAGGATACGAAAAAGAGCGTACCCTTGATCAATAAATATAATGATATCAAGAAAAAACTGGAATCGTCGCTTCTAAAATGGGAGCATTGTCAGAGTCAGTTGGAAGCGGCCAGAAGAGATCTGTGAAGTAAAAAGACCACACACTCTCATGGTTCACCAAGGCGGGGAATCCCCTCCCGCTAACGCGGGGTTAGGACATTATGTTTTATCTGGTTCGCTCGGCAACACCTGATCAAGCTTCAGGGAATGCACTCGCTCTGCATTTTCAACAACCGCGTTACACACGCTATCGGTCGTTTCTTTGAGCCTTCGGATCAGGGACCTCATAAGTGCCCTGAGTTGGGACGACAGTGTGCCATAATCCTTGACCAATCGTTCAGAGTCCAACACGCCGAGCCGTACGGGACCATCCGCTGCCACAACTGATGCACTCCTTAGCTCTTGCCCGGTTTCCAGTAAGACCATTTCCCCAAAAATATCCCCTTCACTTAAGGTATCAAGGGTCACTACTCCCTTGCGTGTCCTTTTCCTTACCTTTGCGCTCCCTTTCAGAATCACATAGACCCAGTCGCCCTTGCTCCCCTCTTCGATAATAACCGCCTTATCCGGGTAAGTCTCTTCATTCGCTACATACCCGTATACCAACCCATCAATGGTCATATTATATGGTCCCCCTTTAAAAGTAGTGTCTGAGCAAAAAATAACAGTTCTCGGTCGGGCACTAAGTAGGCATAAGGAAAAACCCAAGGCTCTTCCTTGCCCCGTCCGCCAATTCATCAAAAACCATTCCCAGGAAAAGTTTTCCGGGAGTCCTATCATCTATCACTGAAATAATTTTAGCAGTGAAATCAATCTTTTTACCGTTTGGGAGCACCGTTTCTATGTGGAATTTAGCCCCGGGCTTATGAGAAAACTTTAGCGCGTTTTTTGTCCTGATATCCAGCCCCATTCCGCTCAGGCTAATGTCCTTTATCAGGCCCTCTAAACGAGCCTTTGAAGGTGAATCAACTGGTCGATAAACACAATCCAGGATTACTCCCTTTCGGTAAAAGTTCCGTCGGGCAGGAGCAGGTTCCTCCTGTGCCGCCTTTTTAGCCTCTTCTACCTGGTCAGTAAGCTGGGCGGTGAGGTTGTTCATACGAATAAGGCGTTTCAATGTTTGATTGGCTATGTGCCTGATAATATAGGGCATCTGTTCATACTCATCTGCAAGGCCCGCAGGATGCCAAGCCTCCAGTTCTGAATCCTCAAGTGCCCTTGCAGAGGAAAACCGTGCCTCGAGGGCTCTGTCCAAAAAGTTCATTTCCCCGATGACGCCACCAGGGCCAAGAGTGTTTATATCAATCTCTTTGTCCCCTGATTCATTGAAGATCTGTACTTTACCTTTGATGACCTTATAGATTGAGATACCGTAGTCGCCTTGTTTTACGATAAGATCGCCCTTTTTGTAGTGAAGAAATTTGACTGGGGGAATCTTTTCTTTATCATTCATAGTATTCATAGTCTGTTGCTCTTTCCTGTCCTTGCTTATTATGTAAAGTGCTATTAATATACAAAACATACTAATAAGTCATCAAAATTCTGCATAACCCGTTGAAGAATATTCAAATGGAGCCCAATTATAGACGTGAGACTCTCTCAATACGTTAAATTCATAAAGACCTACCCGGACTTCTGTGAAGCCTTCGTATACCACAGATACATCCCCCCACGTGAGCCACTCTACGGCCCTCAAATTGACTTTCATCACGACATCCGAAAAACCATGAATCATCTTGGTCTTAACCGGCTTTATACCCATCAGGTGGAGGCCGTTACCCATCTCAGGCAGGGGAACAATGTGTTGGTAGCCACCCCAACAGCCAGTGGCAAGAGCTTAATCTACAATCTAACGGTTCTGGAGGAAATCCTAAGGGAAAAGGATACCAGAGCCTTGTATCTTTTCCCCTTAAAGGCCCTGGAGCAGGATCAATTGAAAAACCTTGCTGTGTGGCTAAAAGGAACCAAGGATGCACACATCTCAGCAGAGATTTATGATGGAGACACAAGCCCTTACAGGCGAAAAAAGATTAGAACAAAACCGCCTCAGATCCTTTTCACGAATCCTGATATGCTTCATCGGGGTATTCTGGCCTATCATCAAAACTGGGAACAGCTTCTAAAAAATCTCTCTTTCGTCATCCTGGATGAAGTCCACACATATCGCGGTATTTTTGGATCCCATCTTAATCAGGTGATTCGGCGTTTGAAAAGGCTGTGCCAGCTCTATGGTGCCTGCCCACAATTCATTCTACTCTCGGCCACCGTGAGTAACCCGAAAGATTTTGGGGAAAGCCTGATCGGGGAAAATCTTAAAGTGATACAATCATGCGGAGCTCCAAGGGCCGGCCAGCATTATATCTTCCTAAATCCTGAGGTCAGTCCCAATTTCTCCGCGGCCAAACTCTTTGTCGACTGCATCCGTAAAGGGTTTAGAACCATTGCCTTTACCCAATCCAGAAAAACCACAGAACTTATCCATCTCAGGGTCTCCCAACTGTCCCGTGACCTAAACGAAAAGGTAAGCTCTTACCGCGCAGGTTTCATGCCAGAGGAAAGAAGACAAATTGAAAACAGGCTCGCCAGCGGAAAGTTGCTCGGGGTCATATCAACCAGTGCCCTGGAAATGGGAATTGACATAGGTTACCTTGATGTATGCCTGTTGGTGGGTTACCCGGGCACAATTATCAACACCTGGCAGAGAGGGGGACGGGTTGGCCGATCGGGGCGAGAATCCATGGTTATCCTCATTGCAAAGCCGGATGCCCTGGATCAATACTTTATGAAACACCCTGTTGATCTATTTGAAAGGTCCTTTGAGGCCGCTGTCCTGGATCCCCATAACCCTTATGTGGTGAAAGCTCATCTACCGTGTGCTGCCTCAGAAATCCCGCTCACGCTCGACGACCAGAAATTTTGGCCAAAAGATCTTCCTTTTCACCTTGAAAAATTAGAAAATGAAGGTGCTTTGAATCGGACCGCAGAGGGAAAACCCACCTGGTTTGCATCAAAACGCAACCCTCAGCTTTACGTGAATATTCGCTCCAGCGGCGAAACATTTACTATTTTTGAAAGGGAAACCGGGCAGGCCATTGGCACAATTGACGGAATCAGGGCATTTAAAGAATGTCACCCCGGCGCAAGCTACCTTCATCGAGCCCGCCAATATCTCGTTGATCGTCTCATATTAGAGAAAAAAGACATCGTGGTACATCGGTCAGACCTCAAATATTTCACGCGAGCCCGCAGTGAAAAAGAAACCGAAATCATCCGGATCAATCGGAGCAGACCAAAGGGCCAGTTTGTGATTCGAGAAGGCAACCTCATGGTAACAGAGGTGATCACCGGTTATGAAAAAAGGGCGCTGCCCGGCCAGGAATTGATGGGCGTTTTTCCCCTCGAGTTGCCTCCTCAGACTTTTGAAACTATAGGCTTCTGGGTGGAGATAGAGCCTGCACTCAAGAGTTTTATAGAACAAAAAGGCCTTCATTTCATGGGAGGTATCCATGCCATAGAACACGCTACCATAGGCATTTTCCCCCTTTTTGCCCTTTGCGACAGAAATGACATTGGAGGAATATGTTATCCTCACCATCCGCAGGTAGGCAAGAGCGCCATTTTCATCTACGACGGTTATCCTGGTGGTGTTGGCCTGGCACAGCGCGGCTTTGAGATTATACTTGATCTGTTGGAAAAAACACTGGATCTCGTGAAAGGCTGTGGCTGTGAGGAAGGGTGTCCCTCATGTATACATTCCCCAAAGTGTGGTTCTGGTAACAAACCATTGGACAAACAGGCCGCATTGCTAATTCTTGAAGGCCTTCTGGGACACATCCCCCTGAGTCAGATATCAGAGGGAAAGGAGGAGATTGAACCTGAATTGTCCCATAAAGAAAAAGCTGCCAACATGGGCCATGAGAAAAAGCCAAGGATCCTTTTCCTTGATCTTGAAACTCAAAAAACCGCTCAAGATGTTGGGGGTTGGCAAAACACCCACCTGATGAGGGTTTCCGTAGTGGTCGTTTTCGACAGTATTGATAAAACCTTTCTAATCTTCAAGGAAGATAGTATTGATACTCTTTTTGATCTTCTTGACAGGGCTGACCTGATTATCGGGTTTAATATCAATAAATTTGACTATACAGTTCTAAATGCCTACACAAATGGAGACCTGAAGGCGCTACCAACCTTTGATATTCTGGAGGACATACATAACCGCCTTGGCTTCCGGCTCAGCCTCGACCATTTGGCCACTGAGACCTTAAACACGGGCAAAACAGCTCATGGTCTTCAGGCTGTTGAATGGTTCCGGAAGGGGGAAATGGAAAAACTCGTAGACTATTGCCGAAGCGATGTTGCAATAACAAGAGACCTGTTTCAATTCGGGCTCGAAAACGGGCACCTTATTTATCGAGAAAAAAAGTCTGGCACACGGCTAAGGCTTCTCGTTGATTGGAAACTTGAGAATATGGCAAAGAAGTCAACTACCACTTTTAAAAGGGTGACTTGAATGGTGACCCTAAAAGGGTCCAAATAAATAAAATGAATTTGAATGACAAATTGAGATGTTACGAAAAAGATATGTACCTGATCGTTTTGGAAAACACTTTGACATTGGGGTTTTGGATTTGATTTGACATTTGGATTTTGTCATTTGAGCTTTATTCCATAGGGCATCACAAATAACTATCTAACACGCATAGCAGAGCTGGGATTAATGAACCTCCTGAGCAAATTCATAGATATTATTTACCCTCCAAAGTGTCCCATCTGCCAGGAATTCCTTTGGGACAACCGCATGGAGGATAAAAGCAAAGGTGCCTCCTTCTGCGAGGCCTGTTTTTCAGATTTTAAAAAAATTCATTCTCCCCGCCGCTCCTTACCTCTTCGAAGGATCCCTCATGACTGCGATTCACAAATATAAATATGGCCCCAAGAGCTTCTTCGCCGATTACCTGGGTCCCCTTCTGGCCCATTTTGCTGAAAGGTGGGCTGTAACCTCTGATGATTTTTTGGCCATGCCTGTACCCCTTCATCCGAAAAGACTGCGACAAAGGGGCTTTAATCAGAGCCTGCTGCTGGCAAGACATGTGGCTGACCGCCTTCAGTGTGAACTGGACTTTTTGTCTCTAAGAAGGGTAAGGTACACATTACCCCAGACAGGGCTTGGTAAGGATGCAAGACGAAAAAATGTCCGCGGGGCCTTCCACCTAAAGAACCCTGAGATCGTAAAGGGAAAGACGGTTTTGTTGGTGGATGACGTAGCCACCACCGGAAATACCTTGAACGAATGTTCAAGAGTCCTTAAAAAAGCAGGTTGTAACAAGGTATTCTGCCTGGTACTGGCAAGGGCAGGATTTTCTTAGATGTAAAAAACAATAACACATTGCTCTTTCTATAAATATTAGAATATGTTACCGCTTGTCAGGATGATTATTTTCATGTGCCGTCTATCTCAACGGCAAATGAAAAAAACTTAATTTCTCTGTGTCCCCCGCGTCTCTGTGGTGAATGAACATTGCAAGAAACAAAAGATGAATGCGAACGGCTTAAGGCTTCAGGGCAAAAAATCGTATTTACCAACGGTTGTTTCGATATACTCCACCCCGGACATACAAGATACCTCTGTGCTGCACGGGAACTGGGAGATCATCTGATTGTTGCGGTCAATAGCGATCGCTCTGTCACGGCCATAAAAGGCCCTGAAAGACCTGTCTTCAGTGAACAGATGAGGATACCCCCTTCGACGTGATTAAACATCTGCTTCCGGACATACTTGTTAAGGGAGGAGACTGGTCAGAGGAAACGATTATCGGGGCTGATGTAGTCAAAGAGGCAGGCGGACAAGTCAAGCCTATTCCATATATAAACGGTTTTTCAACTACCGACATTATTAACAAGATCCGGGGGTAACATCTCAATAAGGCCGAGTATTCCGGCAACTTCCCCTTTTTGCAAAGGGGGATTGAGGCCTGCCCTCCCCGTCCCGAGACCAAGACGGGATCGGGAGGTGCGACTTGACGGCCATATATCATAATCTAATTAAGCATTTATGCTCAATCAACAACTATAGCAACATATCAAAGCCAGGCCTGGGCCAAGGGGAATTTTATTAATGCAGCCCGAATTTATTGAGTTACATCCGGGGCTGATAAATTCTACACCGTGGCACTCTGCGCTTCAGCAATGAACGATGAAAAGTTCTATTGCCATACCCTGCCTGATCTGTTATTAATATCTAGAATATAGGCATTGAACCTAAAACCTTCAGCCCCTTACTTTGTAAGTTCTCAATAAGCCCGGGCATTTCAATTGCTTCCCCCTTTTACAAAGGGGGATCGAGGGGGATTTTTTTAGATTCAGCCGGCCTTATTGAAAACTTACCTTACTTTTGCGCCCATAGCGAAGCTGGATATCGCAACGGACTACGAATCCGTAGGTCGGGTGTTCGAATCACCCTGGGCGCACCAATAAAAATCAAGCACTTAGAGGTAATCTCTGTAACATCTCAATAAGTATGGGCATTCCGAACCTTCCCCCTTTTGCAAAGGGGGATTGAAGGGGATTTTTTTATTACAGCCCGAATTTATTGAGAATTTACTAATCTCTTTGTGCTTTTTTTCTTTTTGGGCAGCCTTCGGCAATCCGGCCAATATATTGAATTCAAGATGTTAATGCCTTATTTAAGCGAATAACGTTGACAATGATTAACATTTTTGTTTATTATCGTATTCAGATATCGCATATTGGAGAAGCGGACTGTGTATAAAGATACAAAGGTCAGAAATTCCGAGTTATTCCAAATCCTTTTGCTGGACAATCTTTATAGCTTATCAGGATCAGATCATTTTTTCTTTCAAGGCGGGACAGCCATAAGATGGATTTATGGAGGGACGAGATTCTCAGAAGATCTTGATTTTGTGACACATCTTCCCGTCGACAATATCAAAAAAATAATCTCAAATGTTTCCAGAAAAATTCATAATGCATGCGTTGCACAGTTCGGCCCCGGACAATCGGAACAAAAGCAAAAAAAAAGCCGAAAAGATGCCCTCAAGGTTTTTTTCATATTCCGTCCCCAAGCTCATCGTGAAAGAATTGCCGTCAAACTTGAGTTCGAAGCTGTGAAACATGATTACAGGCCTGATATTAGGAAAACCGTTTTGAGAGATCTGCCTTCTGTCGCGGGGCTGCTTACTACGGGAAAACTCATCATGGCCTATTCCAGCAGCGTCATTTTGGTTGAGACTCCTGAAGAAATTTTAACTGACAAAATTAGGGCTGTTTATGAAAGAACATATCTCAAAGGAAGAGACATCTATGATATCTGGTGGCTCACAAAACAACACCACGTAAAACCATCATGGCCCATTACCAGGGCCAAGTTGGAAATGTATCAAGCTGACTTTTTCCCGGCCAGAGAAGCTGGATATTTTCAACAGAAGAAAAATGCCAAAGAGATAATAAGCGCCTTAGATACCGATTTGCCGCGTTTCATTCCCAAGGAAATTTATTCGGTTTATCAGGAAAATGATTTCAAAGAACTCATTGATACGTTTAAGAGTGTAATCGCTGATCTGTTGGGCCAAGGGTTGAAAGATTATTTGGACCATTATGAAAGAAAATAAACCAACACTTAAACGACTCAAACTCCTTCCCATCCTTTTTCGCAAACAGGATGCAGAGAAAGTGGCTCCACATACCGCTGTTTTTTTGGCACGGGCTGTGAAAAAAGAACTGATCCATCGCCTTAACCGAGGAAATTACATTAATTCCTTCTTGTACGGGTTTCCAGGCGTGGAGCAAGTCGCGTGTTTTTTGAGACCGCCCGCCTATATCTCCTGCGAATGGGCCTTGAACTATCACGGTATCATCCTGCAGGCACCCAGGGTATGTTCAGTAGTCACCCTGAGTACATCGGTCGGCAAACATAGGAGTGTCGAGTACCAGGGCATCACGATCGAGTTTTCAAGAATTACCCCGAAACTCTTTAAAGGCTTCTATTTCGATAATGGCGTCTACATGGCTCTACCGGAAAAAGCCATTCTCGATACTATGTATTTTCGCGGGAAGATTCCTGCTGAAGATGAAATTGAAATAGATGATGTGGATATCAAAGTGCTACTGAAAATGTCCGATAAATACCCAACATCCATCCGCAGGCATATCCAGGATCTTTTTGATTAGCAACAGCTACACAAAAACCTCGGTCGACAAAACAGGATCTACAGGTTGAATTAGTTGGGGCCACACCTCGAATTTCGTTGATAACATTTTCGGCGGTCAGTTTGCCTTGAACAATGACCTCGTCCTTATCTTCCAGGATCTCATGTTTCAGGATCTCAAAGGACCACTTGGCGTCAAAGGCGTCATTCAGCCTATGAATTATTGCGTGACCCTCCACGTAATCCAGTGTTTTGCCAAATTTGCTGGCCTTATGGTTAATGGTTTATGGCAGATCAAGACCGCCTGCGGCGGATTTCAAAGTGTGTCCGTCTTTCATCAACTGATCTATCCGCTTTATTATCTGGATGTCCTTTTCCGTAAACCTCCTGTGCTGGGTGTTACCGATTTCGATTTTCTGAATGTGCGTCAAGTACCGGTCGCACCAGTTTCTCAACTTATGTTTCTCAATTCCTGTCAGATTTGAAACCGCGCCGATACTGAAAGTGATTTCTGTTTTGTTCATGGTAATTACCTCCTATGAGTTTTGATGTGAGGGTACAAATATGCATGACCCTCTATAAATAAGGCGGGTTAGATAATTCGAATGGAGGCAATCAGTTGGCAATGGATGGGTGCGTTTTGCGGGGTTTTGAGTGAATGCGATGGAATCAATCTAAAAGAAAGGGATAACTGCTTGGTATTATATGTAAACCATGAAAGCGTACACGATATCCTAATAAGTAGGGCCTATTAATGTTTATGTGTGGTAGGCAAAATTTGATTTGCAGGCCATTCGCTTGCCGCGACTGACATTACTATAGAAGCCGTTTCGCGAAACATCTTTTCTGCCTTATTGGGGACATGGGGGAAACCTTTAATTATGCAAATTTTGTCCTTGACAATGGGTCCACATAACATTAATTTATAGAATTACAGTTAGTCCCACTCAAAACTGTTTTTCTTCATCAGAGCTACCTTTCCCGGTTCTTCGTTTCTTGTGTATTGATCACCTGAACTTAGATAAGTTGAGAACAAATAGAAGCGTGGTGTAAAGGTGTTAGTCCTTCCAGGGCAAGAACATTTTTTCGACCAGTTTGCCACATGACACAAGAGTAAGGATAGTTTGATGGGACCAAATTAAGAATTGTACACAAAGGAAAAGAAACAAAATGCAAGAGTCACAAAGAAATAAGATTGAAGCCAAATTGAAAAGAATGATCGAACTTCAAAACCAATCACAAAAAGAAAACCAACGTGTTAACTACATACCACGTGATTCGCCGCCGTAAGGGCACACCGGATAAACACATCATGTAAGAATCATAGGGAAGCATCAATAGAGGAACAAGGGGACGTGTAAGAACGGTTTTTGTTCCAGAGTTGATTTGAAAGAATCAGGAGTTGAGTCAAAACTTCACTTGAAAGTCCA
>MVDB01000208.1 GCA_002050025.1 Desulfobacteraceae bacterium 4484_190.2 | reverse complement strand
AATTTAAATGTCAAATGACAAATGCTTAAAAATACGTGACCGTTCAACGGTTCAAAGTACCATGGTTCACGCCTGCCCTCCCCGTCCCGAGACCCGGACGGGATAGGGAGGCGCGACTTGATATGCATTCTTGAAACGATCGCAATGGATTCTACGACAGGAGTGTCTACGCAACGGGAGAGGAAAGCCAGGTCTGGGCCAGGGGTTCGAGGTTAACTGATGAAAACTAAAACAACGCTGAACGCTGAACTGTGAACCCATGGCCCAGACCGATCATCGGCACTATACATGCAAAAAGTTCAGTCAAAGCCTACTCAAACACTGGTCTGGAATCATGCCACGAGTCGCACCAGGGCGGGCTGACAACCAGAGTAGTTACAGATAAATAACTTATCATTTTGGAAAACATTTTGACATTGGGGTTTTGGATTTGATTTGACATTTGGATTTTGTCATTTGAACTTTATTCCATAGGCCATCACAAATCACTATCTAACACGCATAGCAGAGCTTGGACCACCCCGCTACTGCGGGATGGTTTGAGGGATTAATCAAAAGGAGGTTTGGTTTTATGACACGGAGACACAACGGTTCATATATTTTAACACCTGTAATTTTCATAATCGCTGTTTGGCTGGTGACGTGTTTTAGCTCTTTCACACTTGCAAAGGAAGAGGATAAAAAGAAAGACCTGCCAGAACGCGGCATCTCAGTTACCCCTGAATACACAGGTGTAATCGTTTCCGAAGACGAAGGTGTCAGCATTGACCTGATCGTGACCAATCAGGGAAGGCGTGATGAGAATATTTCACTCTCGGTAACATCTATTCCAAAGGGGTGGAAGGCATGGATCAAGACATACAGTTTTGGGGTGACAGGTGTTCACGTGAAGAGCGACACATCCAAGAACTTGACACTCAGGGCAGAACAGGAAGAAGACACAGGCCCTGGTAAATACACATTTGGCATCCAGGCGCACACTGCAGATGATAAACTGACTTCAACAAGTCAAGTCGTCATTACGGTCAAGGAAGAGAAAAAAGAGAAAAAAGCTGCGGGTGTGAAGATCACCACATCCTACCCGGTGCTCAAGGGGCCCACCGACTCCGAATTTGAGTTTTCCGTTGAAGTTGCCAACAAGTTAGACAAAGACACCATCTTCAACCTGAGCTCTCAGGGTCCTAAAAATTGGGAAATAAATTTCAAACCTGCCTATGAAACCAAGTTCATCTCCAGCCTGCGATTAAAGGGGGATCAGAGCCAGACCATGGCCGTTGCGATAAAGCCCCACCCCCTGGCAAAACCGGGTGAATATCCCATCCTGGTCAAGGTAAATTCGCCGGAGGCAAAGGGCGAGGTTACTCTGACAGTGGTCCTGACAGGCACTTACAAACTCAATGCGGGCACGGCAAACGGTCTTCTGTCCATGAACACTGTTCGAGGAAAGGAAGGTAACCTCTCTTTTTACGTACAAAACAACGGCTCCGCCACTCTTAACAATGTTCATTTTCTTTCCTTTAAACCGGAAAACTGGAAGGTGAAATTTGATCCTGAAAGGATTGACACCCTTGCCCCTGAAGAACTCAAACAGGTTGAGGTCTCCATTACCCCCACTGACCAGGCCCTGGTGGGTGATTACTCGGTGGGCCTCACCGCTGATGCCGGCAAGATATCCAAGGCCATTGAGATGAGGGTCACTGTCAGGGCCTCCACTGCCTGGGGTTGGATAGGTATTGGCATTATCGTGCTGGTAATGGCAGGGCTCGTTGCCCTTTTCATTCGCTTAGGAAGGCGTTAAAATGGAAGCCAGTACAATCATAGAAACAATAAATCTCACCAAGCGCTATAACCGCCAGACAGCGGTGAAAGACCTCAGCTTCAAGGTAAATGAAGGGGAGGTGTTCGGATTCTTAGGCCCGAACGGTGCGGGGAAAACCACCACACTATTGATGCTCATGGGCCTGAGTCACCCATCAGGGGGTTCGGCAAGGGTCTGCGGTCTCGACCCTTTACGAAAACCAATAGAAGTAAAAGGTATTGTAGGCTATCTTCCTGAAAATATCGGTTTTTATGGTGATCTGGACGCAGTTCAAAACCTGAAATATGTGGCCGATCTTAATGGCATACAAGCGGATAAGGCATCTGAAAAGATAGATGAACTGCTGGATCTGGTTGGGCTTAAGCAGGATGCACGTAAAAAAGTGGGCGCATTCTCACGGGGCATGAGGCAGCGTCTCGGATTTGCAGAAGTCCTCATCAAAGACCCCAGGCTGATCTTTCTTGACGAACCCACTATTGGCCTTGATCCTGACGGTGCGCTTCGATTGATGGATCTCGTCGCATCACTTAATCGTGACAGACAGATAACTGTACTTCTCTCATCTCACAACCTTCATCAGGTTCAAAAGATATCCCATCGGGTGGGGATCATGATACATGGGGAGATGGTCGCTGAGGGCACCATAGAATCCCTGGCAAAGGAAAAGTTCGGTGTGGGTGAAAAGGAGTATACCTTGGAAGAGGTCTATATGAAATATTTCCAGGAGGTATGAACATGCAGGGCCTGTATGCAGTATTTAAAAAGGAACTTTGCGATCACTTCAGCAGTTACAGATTTGTGATCCTTTTTGCCCTTATTGCCATGGTCAGTTTTATCTCCAGCTACATGGCGGGAATCCACATGAAAGAGAACCTGGAAGCCCTTGCCAATACAAGGTTTCCCTTTCTAATGCTCTTCAGCTCAACGGGCGCTCTCTTTTCAATGGTCCAGTTTGTGGCCTTCTTCGGCCCCCTTATCGGCCTGGTTCTGGCCTTTGATTCCATTAACCGTGAAAAGGCACACGGAACCCTGATAAAACTCATTTCTCAACCCATTTACCGTGATGCAGTGATCAACGGGAAATTTCTGGCCGGCATAGCAACAATTACTATTATGTTGGTAGCCATTGTCCTGGTTATTTCCGGTCTGGGACTGGTTATTGTGGGAATCGTGCCCGGTATTGAAGAAATCTGGCGTCTTTTTATTTATCTCATTATCAGCATTTTCTATATTTCCTTCTGGCTTGCCGTCTCCATCCTGTTTTCCATATCCTTTAAGAGCATTGCCACGTCTGCACTGGCATCAATTGCCCTTTGGATCTTCCTGAAATGATCATTAAAAACATCCGGATCAGGGAAATGGTTTCTCTCTGCTCCCCTATGGTTCTCTATTCCGAGGCCACCCAGACAATTATTGACCCCATGAAGAAGACCACACGTTCTGTCGTCCTGATGGGACCTATGGAAGAGCTTCTGTCTCGTTATCTTTCCCCATTTGACGGCCCTTGTTGCTCTCACGCTTATCTGCTTTGCTATTTCGTATGCGATATTTATGGTACAGGAAATCAGGACGTGATCCATAAGAACCTTTGAAATTTCTCGTCCAGGTTCTTTTGAGAAACCCATTCGTACTCTTCACTGAATTCCCGCCAGATCAGGGATAAAACATCTTTCAAGACAGCCACAGAACCGGCCTCAAGGTGGTCAACATATGACAAAAAGTCCTTAACAAAGGCTTCTTCAAAACCGGGCATTTGGTAAGGAGGCTTACTGCCGCCGGCCCTGAGGTGCCCGAATAATTTCCTGGCCTGATGAGAGGAAATACCTGAAAACCCCGGTTTTAATTTTAACGACTTTCTGGCAAAAAGGTTGAAAAGCAGTGGATGAAATGTGGACTGGGAATCCTTTATTCTTTTAACATTCAGGGTATAAAGCCCCTCCAAACGTTCCATCAGCTTATCGAGGGCCATAACTCTTTTCAGTAGCCTGTTACAGTCATCCAACTCTGAGATTCCCTGGAAATCTCTGTATTCCTCACCGTCTTTAAAGCCGGCATAAAGCTGGGGTTTGTTCCGTGCGAGGCCGACAAGTGTCGCACCCCACTCATCGCCCCAAAAACTGAAGTCCAGACCTCGGCCATGGAACCAGCTCTTCTTCACCCAGCCTTCGGCCTCCCATTTCAGGGCCAATGCCAGTCCAAAGCCAACCCTGAAAATAGAAATTAGAGAGTTGTTCTTTACAAGCCTTTCAGCAGAGGAAATATCTGATCCGCATAATTTTTCAAGGGCCAGATTCAGATACCCCGCAGCTTTCCGGCACGTCTTGATCAAGGCCACCAGCTCATTGTCCAAAAAACCATCGGCCGAAAAAATCTGGTTGCAAAGGCCTCCAAACTCAAGTCGAATTCTGTCCAAAAAAAGATCATCGGTAATATTAGAACTAACAGTGGCCCAAAGGTTCTGGCCCATGGCATGATAGAGTGGAGAAACAGGGGCCAGATCACGAGCCTCCCCGTTAATAATCATATGGCCGGCAGTTTCCTCAAGCTCCTCAGATACTAATTCCTCTGGTTTTAGGGGGGCATACACCGCCAGGGCCTCCTCAAAAGGAAGAAAGCCATGCTCGGCCAGGCGAATATTTCTCTGCCTGTACATCCCTTCTTCCAGTTCCGACGGAAGCACCCCTGAAAGCCCCAGTAGAAAACCATTGTAGAGGTCAAGATCCTCTCTCGACATTGTCCGGAGGATATTTTCTATTGCCTCTTTACGTTTTTTATCGATGACCTTCACATAAAAGACCCCATCAAGGGTAAAAAATCCGTCAGGAAGATCAAGGATGTCATCATCATCCTCCTTTACCAACACCTGAACACTTTTAGAAAGGAAGTAGTATGCAACTGCCTGGCCCTCGCCAAAAAACCACTTTACAAGTCTCCCGGCATCAGCATACTCAAGTTTTCCGATCCACCGGGAGATTTGCTCAAGATGCAACCGGTCTTTCTGCCAGATTTCAAGGTCCAGAACGTGCTGCCATTGATCCTCTGAGGCCAACTCCAGCAAAGGCATGCAATCATCGTCACCAACCTTTTTTATTAGCCAAAAAAAATCGTCACTCGGGAGCTCCTGGATAAATTGCCGAGAGTCCTCCCGTTCAAGGATGTAATCCAAAACCTCCTTGCCGGAAAGAGGATATAGTTCTTTCAAAATCGAATCACGGTAAAGAGAGACCTGTTTTTGACCCCCGGTATTCCGGGTGTTCTCAGTTATTCGTTTGCTCAATGTTCTTATCCTTTCAAGAGATTCAAGTTTATAACTTTAGATATAGTCAAATAGTTGAGAGGTTAAATGGTCTCTTCTCAATAAATTCGGGCATTCCGCCCGCTTCCCCCTTTTGCAAAGGGGGATTGAGGGGGATTTTTCTAATTCGGCCCGCACTTTTTGAGAACTTACGATTTTTTCTGATACAGCCCGGACTTTTTGAGATGTTACTATCAAATTGGTAAATACCTCCCACCACGGCGCGACTAAAACAAATATGTCCATGAATATAACCAGTTAACCACTCAGCCACTTAACGAGGTCTAAACTTAACATTTTTCACTTTCATATGCACTAAAAGATATGGTATAGCCATTAAGAAAAATATTAATAACTGATCTTTTTGGAAAACATTTTGACATTGGGGTTTTGGATTTGATTTAGTATTTGAATTTTGTCATTTGAACTTTATTCCATAGGGCATAGGGCAAAGGAAATAGTGCAAACCGATTTGTGAGATTCTGTCTACTTTATATGAATAGACCGGAGCGAAGCGACTCCTCAAATCGTCAATATTCAATCTTCAATATTCAATTTGCTTCCGGCTTAGCCGGTGTAGAGGTATCATGTTTGACTTGATTGTAAAGGGCGGCATTTTCATGTATCCGATTATCTTTTGTTCCATTGTAGCACTGGCCATTTTTCTGGAACGTTTGTGGGTACTG
Source organism: Desulfobacteraceae bacterium 4484_190.2 (assembly GCA_002050025.1). GTDB lineage: Bacteria > Desulfobacterota > DSM-4660 > Desulfatiglandales > Desulfatiglandaceae > 4484-190-2. The sequence continues at coordinate 1,458 of MVDB01000208.1, read as the reverse complement.
AGAAGGAAGAATATCATACCCCAGGACTTCGTCGGCAACGTGGAAGGCCTGTTGAAGAAACAAAAAATATCAGAAGCAGTTTTTTTGTGCCAAAATGATATATCGTCCATTGCCAAGATCTTTCTTGCCGGTTTAAGAAGTACTCAAAAGGGTATGTGGCTGGTCAAGGAAGCCATTGAGGAGAGAGGGAGCAGGGAGGCAACGATCCTTGAAAAAAATGTTGATATCCTGTCTACCATCGCCAATCTGACACCCTTGCTGGGACTTCTTGGCACGGTTTCGGGAATGATCAAGACCTTTAATGCAATATCAGTACAGGGTATTGGCAACCCGGCCCCTCTTGCAGGTGGAATTGCCGAGGCACTCATTACCACGGCGACCGGTCTGTGTATTGCAATACCGACCCTCGTATGTTATCGCTTTTTAAAGGATAAGGCGAGTTCCCTTATTTTTGAAATGGAAGAAAACTCCATCAGGCTTGTAGACCTGATGGATAACTACAGCAATTCGAAGTAGTGTAATCATGCGATTTAAGAAGATTAAGGATGAAGAGCCAAGGATAGGTATTACACCGCTGATAGACATTGTCTTTTTACTTCTGATCTTTTTTATGGTGACTTCTCATTTCCATATGGCTTCTGGGATTTCCATAAGGCTGCCCAAGGTGACGCAGCGGGCGTTTAATAAAGACAGTGAAAAAATCACACTTATTATCGACAGAGAGGGCCGTACATATCTAAAGGGAGACATAATCGATCTTAAAAAACTCGCAACCGAGCTAAAGGGCCTGGTTGTGAAGGAAGGCCCGATTCACCTTCTTTTGAAGGCCGACAAAGATGTAGCTCACGGAAAAGTGGTTCAGGTTATGGACCTTGCAAAAAGAGCCGGAGTGTTATCTATTATTATCGCAGCCGATTGGAAACCTGAAAAGGTGCTTTAAGTTGAAGCCTAAAAAGAGAAAGTTCTGGAAACTTGCACTGCTTATACTGTGTTTCCTGGCGCCCCTTTTGGCTTGGCTGGGATTTGGCGACCACGGCCTTCTCCACCTTTACCACAAAAAAATAGAACGACAGGCTCGCGTCGAGAAAATACGCCAGCTTGCTGGGGAAAATCAGAGTATGCTTGAAGAGATACACCGCCTTCGAACTGACATGGAATACATAGAATCAGTAGCAAGAAAGGAACTTAACCTTATTAAACAAAACGAGATCGTCTACCGATTTGACAAAAAAGAAAATCACGGTAAAAACAGTACAATCAAAGACTCAACAGACCGATCAGGAGTCAACTGTCAACCCTAAAAGGGGTGGCTTGAATGGTGACTCCAAAAGGGTCCAAATATGTAAATAAAATGAATTTAAATGTCAAATGACAAATGCTTAAAAATACGTGACCGTTCAACGGTTCAAAGTACCATGGTTCACGCCTGCCCTCCCCGTCCCGAGACCCGGACGGGAT
>MVDB01000207.1 GCA_002050025.1 Desulfobacteraceae bacterium 4484_190.2 | reverse complement strand
TGCCGGATTCGGGCCTTCAATTGATCCCTGGCCATCAAGGGTAAAATATTCCCAAAAAAAATAGGGAAGGGATTTGACCATCCCTTCCCGCATAATTCTTCAATTAGAATACCAGCTTTTTACCCTTTAGATCGACCATGTCCTTATCCGTAATATAATCCATCTTAACAGATTTCATATATTCAAGCTGGGACTTAAATGCCTTCATGGCCAGTTTGGATTTCTTGGCCCACTTGACCCACATCTGGGGGGCAAAGCGACGGAACTTGGCAATAGTTTCCTCCGGCAGCCGGATGACTTCAACGCCCTGTTCATTCTGCAATTTGTCAAAGGCGACGATGTCGGCAGCCTGAATGGCCGTGTATTGATCCCTGGAATGCTCAACAATGGCAGCCGCCAGGAGTTCTTGCAAATGCGGCGGGATCTTCTTCCAGGACTTCATGTTGATGGCTATGCCCATTAAGTCAACGGGTTGATGGAGACACGGTGTGGACGGTGGCCCCATGATAATGTACTTGGCGATTTCACCGAATCCCAGGTTGTAGTTGATGGCTGCACCTACGTAGTCGGCACCATCGATGACGCCCTTTTCCAGAGCCGGATACACCTCACCGCCCGGCAAAAGCACCGTGGCCACACCGGCCGAACGGTAGATGTCGGCAATGATACCACCGGGGTAACGAATTTTTTTGCCTTTGAAATCTTCGAATGTCCGGATCGGCACCTTGGAGTGGATCAGGTTGTCATCATGTTGGATGGGGCCCAGCCAGTACATGTTGTGTCTGGCATAAGCTTCACGGGCGATTTCCTTACCGCCCAAAGCTGTATACCAGGTATCCCATTGATCCGGGCGGTCCATCCCGAAGGGATAGGATGACAGAAAAGTTGCCACCGGAATCTTGCCCGGCCAGTAAACCTCGAAGCAGTGCATCGCATCGAAAACACCGGCCTTGACGGCATCAAACATCTCGAACGTACCCACAATGGCGCCGGCAGGAAACCCCTTGATAGTGAGTTTGCCTTCGGTCATTGCGCCGACCTTCTCACAAAACTCTTTAAATTTAACATAACCCAGGGTACCGGCATCCCAGGCCGTCTGCATCTTGATTTTGATAGCCGGGGCGGCTGAAAGACGCATCACTCCGGGGAAACCAACCGAACCGGCTGCAGCTCCGGCCACAGCCGCTGTTTTAAGGAAATTCCGGCGGGACACCTTCTATGCTTTAGATTGCAGGTGACCAGTGCCTTGATTTAATAAAGAAAAAGAATTTCTACTCGCTGTTCCCCAATACTTTTATGGTAAGACCAATGGACCATATAGATAAAAAAAACAATTGCCTGTCAAGCAATTTCCCCGTATCAGAGATTTTTTATTGTACAAGATGTTTTGAGAATATATTAATTAAACAATATGTCAAGTATTTTTTAACGTCTCATTTTTTTTGGTTGACAGACATAACTGATCCTGCTATCCGAAATCTAAGCTTTTAAACAAAAAACAATTACGGTAATATGGTCAGGCCAAAATTATGACCTATAAAATACGAAAAGATCGAGTTTATTTGTCTATTTAGTCTCCATCAGAAAACTGATATTTTTCCCAACCTCTACGTCCCCGATGAATCACGTAGCGTGTCCAAAGAGCATTAAAACGATAAATCAGTCTGTATTGACCCAAATGGTCGATAAGCCCTGTTTTCCTGGCAGTTTATTCCTTGCTATAGGTTTGCAGCGTTAGGGTTGATTATCATCTCTTTACGTTTTCTCTGATGAACTTTGCAATCTCCCTAGTATCGGATCCAGGGCCAAAAATTTCCGCAATGCCACATGACTTGAGGGCTTCTATATCATCATCTGGGATTATGCCCCCGCCAAGTACAAGTATATCATCCACCCCCTTTTCTTTCAAGATCTCCATAACCTTTGGAAATAGGTAATCATGGGCGCCCGAGAGACTGCTCATGGTAATAACATCCACGTCTTCCTGGATAGCAGCCTCCACAATCTGTTGCGGCGTTTGTCTTAAGCCCGTATATATTACCTCCATCCCCGCATCCATCAATGCGCTTGCAATAACCTTTATCCCCCTGTCATGCCCGTCAAGCCCGGGTTTGGTGGCCAATACTCTTATCCTGGTTTCTGAATTCATAATTATATCTCCTTCACACATAGATGATATAGGGTTTCAGATAATGATTTTGGCAAGGCCAGAGGGAGATTTTCGAGTAATGCATACAGGTTAGTACGTCGTCGAAAAAATCGACCGATAACGCAGTCCAAAATCTTTATCTGGAAGACTATAGAATATTTTTGGGCTATGATACATCAGCTTTAACCCTTATACTGTCCTTACAATCAGAAAGGTGTAGGCTGCCCATATTCCCCGAAGACCTCCTTTAGCACATCGCATATCTCGCCCAGTGTGGCATAAGCCTTAACCGACTCGAGGATAAGGGGCATCAGGTTGTCGTCTCCTTGTGCGCCCTTTTTTAAAGCGGCAAGCAACTTTTCTACTTTACTGCTGCATCTCTTTGATTTGAGCTTTTTAAGGTTTTCAATTTGAGTGGTCCGGACGGCGGGATCCACTTTTAAGAGGCCTGTTACCTTTTCCTCCTCCAACTGGAACCGATTTAGCCCTACCACGATCCGATCCTTTTCTTCAATCTCCCGCTGGTATTTGAAGGCACTATCCTGGATCTCTTTCTGGATATATCCTTTTTCAATTGCTTCAGGAGACCCTCCCATCTCATCGATTTTTTTGATATAATCTTCCGCCCTCTCGCAAATATCCCTGGTAAGTGACTCAACATAATAAGAACCTGCCAACGGATCCACAGTATCGGTTACTCCAAGTTCATAGCCGATTACCTGCTGCGTACGAAGGGCAATCCGTACAGACTCTTCTGTGGGAAGGCACAAGGCCTCATCCATAGAGTTTGTATGCAGAGACTGGGTCCCTCCCAAGACTGCAGACAGGGCCTGAAAAGCGACCCTCATTATGTTGTTTTTGGGCTGTTGCGCCGTCAAGGTACATCCTGCGGTCTGGGTATGGAATCGAATCATCATAGATCTGGGATTTTTAGCATTAAATCTTTCCTTCATGATGGTGGACCACAATCGACGGGCTGCTCTGAACTTTGCAATCTCCTCGAAAAAGTCCTGATGGCAGCAGAAAAAGAAGGAAAGGGTCGGGCCGAATGAATCCACCTCCAGTCCGGCCTTCAAGGCTGCTTCCACGTAAGCGATCCCATTTGCTATTGTAAAAGCCACCTCCTGCACGGCAGTGCAACCGGCCTCTCTCATATGATAACCGCTGATACTGATACTATTCCATTGAGGAACATTTCCGGAACAAAAAGAGAGGATATCCGTAACAATTCGCATGGAGGGTTTGGGAGGGAAGATATATGTCCCTCTTGAAGAGTACTCTTTAAGGATATCATTCTGAATGGTACCCCTTAGTTTTTTTGGAGAAATACCCTGCTGTTCGGCCACGGCTATGTACATGGCTAACAGAATGGCTGCAGGCGCATTAATGGTCATGGAGGTACTCACCTTATCGAGGGGGATACCATCAAAGAGGGTTTCAATATCCAGAAGTGAATCTATGGCAACCCCAACTTTTCCTACCTCTCCCATGGCCATCTCGTGATCCGAATCATAGCCTATCTGGGTCGGAAGGTCGAATGCCACAGATATTCCTGTCTGCCCCTGTTCCAAAAGGAACTTATAACGTCTGTTGGATTCCTCTGCCGAGGCAAACCCTGCATACTGCCTCATGGTCCAGTGTCTGCCCCTGTACATGGTCGGCTGGACTCCTCTGGTAAATGGATATTCGCCCGGAAATCCCACTTCAGAAAAGTAATCCATCTCTTCATTGTCCAAGGGTGTGTATAGCCTTTTAATTGGAATCCCCGAAGTGTTAACGAACTCTTTTTTCCTCTCAGGTCTTTTGGCCAGTTTCTGTTGAACTTCCTCGGACCATCTTTCATTTTCCTTTTTTAAAAGCTCTATTTCTTGATCTTCGTACATAGTATGTTCTCCATTAAACTTTTAGTATTTTTCAAAAATACCTCATATAACAAAAGGCTGTCAATTTGTATTTGTGGTGGATTTAAATTAATCATAATATTCAATGACTTATCATCTGAAATCGGAGGATTGTTGTGGGCGTGAATGCCCATCAAGACTGAAATCATCTAAACATTGAGTGTTATCAATGGCCTAAGGGTGCAATACAAAAAAGCAGCAACATAAAAAACCGCATAATATTTAAAAAACTACTGAACTCAAGTCAGGCGGATGAGGTACGGATGCTTCTTCACAAACATCCGTTATGGAATCGGCTTCGTTTGTCCCGAGAGCTGTGTTTATGTTGGAATTGGCAGCGTCCCGACGGCCAGATTAAAGGCACGGCCTGCCGCGAACTTCTCCGCAAGCTCGAGTTTCGCACCCTGATAAAGCTTCCCCCACGCCAGTGTCCCGGCCCTGGTCGGCTTCCAACAATTGAATCCATGAAAATTGAACGAATATTTTGAGGATCACTCCAGATTTCAATATAAAACATACCGCGATAATGGCCTGCCCACTGGTAGCGGTACTGTCGAAAGCGCCATTCGCCGAGTTATCAATCTACGTATCAAGGGAACAGGATTGTTTTGGAAACGGAAAAATGCAGAGGACATGATCTTTCTACGTTCATTAGCCCTGACCGGGAAGCTGAAAAATGCTTGTCAAAAAGGATTGGGAATAGTGAGAAATATATTTGATAACAACACAATTGGGGACTTGCCTACGCCCCCTTTAGGTTGAAATCCCTTCAGGAGATCTTCGTAGGGGAGGGAGGATGTTGTCACCCTTCATTGTCCACAGATCGGGGGTAACGCCGCTTTTGTTAATGACGAATTGCTTGACTTCATGAAAAAAGAGGCCTTTTTCATTAACGCAGCCTGCACTGGATTGGTAAATTAAAATGCCCTGGCACAGGCCCTGAACAATGGGAGTATTGCCAGTGCAGCAGTAGATGTCGTTCCCAATGAACCTATCCGGCCAGATAACCCTTTATTGAGCGCACAAAATTGATTGATCAGCCCTCAGCCCTCACATTGCGTGGGCCAGTCTTGGTGCCTGTCAGACGCTAATGGTGGAGACAATCAAGGATATCAAGGCATTTATATCCGCAAATAGCA
>MVDB01000206.1 GCA_002050025.1 Desulfobacteraceae bacterium 4484_190.2 | reverse complement strand
GATTCCATAGTAGTACACACTTTCTTTCAGTACCAATACCCTCCCGCCCCTCAGAGAAAGGTCAAAATCAGGTTGAATCCGGTCAAGAAAATACCTTATTATCGGGTCAAAACATCACCATAAGTATACACTAATGTACCCATAATCATTGGAGTTTGGGGATAATCAATAACATGTTGACAAATCACTTTCCGTCCTATAAAAATCGATTGTCCAAGAATGTTAAGGTGATTATTCATTGAAAAGTTTCTAATTGAACCTATGCATAGTGGGTAGATTAAAAAGGGGAATGAGCCCATGTTTTTTGACATAGCGCTGTATGTATCTCTTGCAATTTTTGGAATCGGTATGATTTACAAAATTTCCAACTGGTTCCGGCGCTCATCTATGGCGGCTTTATGCTGCTCCTTCTTATGCACGCATTAGATGGCATCATCACCGAAGCCCTGTTCTCCGAGTATGCCTCTACACTCAATCCCTTTATGTTCTTGAGAGATTCATTCGGGTTTATGGTAATCGTAGGAATTGGGATTGCTATTTACCGGCGAATCGTTATGAAAGTACCGCGTCTCAAGACCAATCCAATGGATAGCTATGCAATTATTATACTTGCCATCATCATGCTTTCCGGTATTTTTCTCGAGGCGACAAAGATAACTTCACATACAAGATACCAGGAGATGGTTGAAGAGTACGCTGATACGGATGATGAGGAGGAGCTTCGAACCCTGGAGTCCTTTTGGGTACAGAACTTTTACATAGTTTCCCCCACTGTGAAAGGACCGTTCAAAGAAGAAATCCTGGCCCAAGGTGCAGAAATTCATGACATGAGCTGTGCAGGTTGTCATTCCAGACCAGGCTCGGCCTTTACCGGTTATGCGGTGGCTAAAATCATTAAACCCGTTGCACTGGGACTGGATCGGGCCAACATGCCTACCCTGCTCTGGTATCTCCATTTCCTGGCATGCTTTGTTGGACTGGCCTACCTTCCCTTCAGCAAAATGTTTCACATCTTCGCAAGCCCGGTGAGCCTTCTGGCCAACGCGGTCATGGAAAAAGGAAAATCAGACCCCACCAATATCGCCACGAGACAGGTCATGGAACTTGACGCCTGCACCCATTGCGGGACATGCAGCAGAAGATGTTCAGTGGCGGTGGCATTTTATAAAACAGGCAATATGACGATCCTTCCTTCAGAAAAAATGGTTTTTCTTAAGGATTATGTTTCAAACAAGGATCTGGACGAGGAGGCCCTGAGGACGATTCAGGAAGGGGCTTATCTATGCACCAATTGTGATCGCTGTACCGTTGTCTGCCCTGTTGGAATTAATCTCAGGGATTTATGGGTCAATGTAAAGGAGGAAATGATCCAAAAAAAGCGGCCCGTGCCCCTGGTACTATCCCAACTTTCTTTTTATCGTGGAATAGAACGCCAGTATCTGGATTCCAAGGATTATTCGAAACCACTGGATGGGTCGAAAAAGGCTATTGCAGCAAAATGTGAATTAATTAATAGGCCTGAAAAGATCATACCCTTAACACCTGTAAACAAAGAGTTTAAGGATAAGGCAGAGACATTTTCGCAGGCTACCACATTTACCTATTGTTACTCGTGTGAGAATTGCAGCACGGTGTGCCCTGTGGTTGAAAATTATGAAAACCCTCAAGAGGTCCTTGGCCTTCTCCCGCATCAAATAATGCGTTCTCTCGGCCTGGGATTGAGTGATCTGGCCCTTGGTTCAAACATGCTGTGGGATTGCGTCACCTGCTATCAGTGTCAGGAACATTGCCCCCAGGGTGTGAAGGTGACTGATATACTCTACGAGCTGAAAAACATGGCAATAAAAGAGGCTTCTTTGTGATATACAATCAAATTACCACTATCAGCAGGGTCGGTTTGTTTGTATTTATTTTGGAAGTTATTTTGATCTTAGTGAACTTACTTTACAGGAAAATATGATGAAATTCGCACTATTTCTTGGATGTACAATCCCTCGCCGTGTTCAGCAATATGACCTTTCGGCAAGGGCAGTGTTAGGAAGGCTCGGCATAGATGTGGTGGATATCCGTGAATTTAATTGTTGCGGCTACCCCATGAAAAACTCGGACTTTAAGACATCTATTCTTTTTGCAGCAAGAAATCTGGCCCTGGCAGAAAAACAGGGTCTGGATATAATGACACTCTGCATGTGCTGCTTTGGTAGCCTTAAGAAGGCAAACCACCTTATGAAACAAGACTCATCGCTTCGGGATGAAATAAATACCCTTCTGGTACAAGAAGGTCTTGAGTATAAGGGAAATATTGATGTAACACATTTTTTGTCCGTACTTCACAAAGGAATAGGACCTGCGGCATTAAAAGAAAAGATAATAAGGCCATTTAAAGACCTCAAGATTGCGACCCACTATGGGTGCCATGCATTACGACCCAGTGATATTACGCAGTTTGACAATGCAGTGGCACCTGTCTTGTTTGACCAACTGGTGGAGGCTACCGGCGCCAAAAGCATAAACTGGCCACTAAAACTTGAATGCTGTGGCGCTCCTCTTTTAGGCATCAATGATGAGCTTTCCATGGATCTGACTGAAAGGAAACTGGCAAACGGAAAAGAGTCCGGTGCAGACTATCTTTGTGTCGGCTGCCCGTGGTGCCAGGTGCAATTTGACATTGTGCAGGAAATGATGACTTCACTTCGCGGCACGAACCACCGGCTTCCCAGTATTCTATATCCACAGCTCCTTGGACTTGCAATGGGCATTGATGGAGACACTCTGGGAATAAAAATGAACAAAATAGATATAAGCGGTATAGAAGCCTTTTCATCGTAGGAGAAAAAATGTCACAACAAAAGATAGGCTCGGTTATGGTTGTTGGTGGCGGTATTGCCGGGATGCAAGCTGCGTTGGATGCGGCTGATTCAGGCTATTACGTCTATCTCATTGAAAGATCAAGTTCCATTGGTGGGGTTATGTCTCAGTTGGATAAGACATTCCCTACCAATGATTGTGCTATGTGAATTATCTCTCCCAAACTGGTCGAGGTCGGCCGGCATATCAATATAGAAATCCTTACCCTGTCGGAGGTAAAAAACATATCTGGAGAAGAGGGCAATTTTAATGTTCAAGTTACCCAGCACCCCCGGTATGTTGATATCGATAAATGTATCGCCTGTGGGTTGTGTGCGGAGAAATGCCCGAAAAAGGTAATAAATGAGTATGAGGCAGGGATTGCAAAGCGTAAAGCGATTTATGTTAAATATCCACAGGCCGTTCCTCTCAAATATGCAATTGATGCGGAACAATGCATTTACTTTAAAAAAGGGAAGTGCAGAGCATGTGAAAAATTTTGCCCCTCGGGTGCAATCAGATTTGATGATCAGCAAAAGGATCTTACCCTCGATATAGGCGCAATAATCCTGGCCAGCGGTATCCAAGTTTACGATCCAGGAACCCATGACATTTATGGCTACAGGAAATCGCCTAACATTGTAACCAGCCTGGAATTTGAGCGAATCCTTTCTTCCTCCGGTCCTTATGGAGGACATCTGCTCAGGCCATCAGATAAAAAAGAACCTGAAAAAATCGCATGGCTTCAGTGCATTGGGTCCAGAGACACCCATATAGGCGCCAGAGGCTATTGCTCCGCGATATGTTGTACATCCGCCATCAAAGAGGCAATGCTTTCTAAAGAGCATAGCAAGGGACCTCTTGATACGGCAATCTTTTATATGGATATCCGTACTCATGGCAAGGATTTCGAAAGATATTATAACAGGGGCAAGGATGAATCCGGTTTACGGTTTCTGAAATCAAAAATAACTAACATTGTTCCGGTTGGTGATACCGGCAGACAACTCATTCGCTATATTGACGAGACCGGCAAAAGGGTTGAAGAGGAATTCGATATCGTGGTCCTATCCGTTGGTCTTGGGGTAAGCAAAGAAGGGATTGACCTGGGTGAAAAATTGGGTGTCGAGCTTGATCAGTACAACTTTGCATCCACAACAAGTTTTGAACCTGTCAAGACCTCTGTCCCTGGCATCTTTGTATGCGGGGCCTTTGAAGCCCCACAGGACATACCTTCATCAGTCATAGAGTCAAGTGCGGCCGCAGGAGTTGCAGGAAGCAGTCTGAGCGAATCCCGTTGGACGTTGACAAAGACGAAAGAAATCCCGGAAGAAATCAATGTGAGTGGTGAGCCCGTCCGGACCGGTGTGTTTGTCTGCAGATGCGGGACCAATATTGCAGGGGTTGTTGATGTACCGGCTGTTGTTGAGTATACAAAAACTTTGCCAGGGGTTGTCTTCGCGCAAGAAAATATGTTTAGCTGCTCTCAGGATACCCAGGTTTCAGGAAACAGTAACAAACGCCGGCATCAATAAATACCTGTTCGAGATGGCCAATATTCGCAATCAGTGTTCATGGGTGCATGCTGGAGATCCTGAGAAGGCCACTGAAAAGTCCAAAGACTTAGTCAGGATGGCTGTCGCGAAGGTAGGCCTGCTGGAACCCTTGGCAGAGCCGACATTAGAGATCAACCAGTCAGCCCTTGTTATTGGGGGCGGCATTGCGGGGATGGCAGCGGCAAGAACCTTATCCGCACAAGGTTACCACACCTTCCTCATCGAAAGGAATGAAAACCTTGGCGGTCAGGCCCGATTTCTTTATGAAACCTGGCGAGGAGAGGATATCCAGCAAAACTTGGCCAAAATGATTGATGATGTGCAATCTGACGATAAGATCCGTATCCTCTTAAAAACAGAAATAAAGAAAGTCGATGGCTTTGTTGGCAATTTTGAGACAACTGTTCAAATAGACGGGAATGAAGAGACTCTGAAACATGGTGTGACCATCATTGCATCAGGCGCCTCTGAATTCAAACCTGATCAGTACTTGTACAGTAAGGACACACGAGTCCTGACAGGTCTGGAACTGGATCAAAAGTTCATAGAAAACGATCAATCGGTCAACCAATTGAATTCCGCCGTTTTTATCCAATGTGTTGGTTCACGCATACCTGAACGCCCCTATTGTTCAAAGACATGCTGCACCCACTCTGTACAAAATGCCTTGAAACTCAAAGAGCTTAACCCGGGAATGGATATCTTTATACTTAACAGGGATATACGGACCTATGGATTGCGCGAAGATCTGTACCGGGAGGCCAGGGAAAAGGGCATCCAGTTTATCCGATACGATTTTGAAAAGGAGTTGACCGTCGATCAGGACAAAGAAGATATCCGGATTAGATTCACAGATACCACCATAAGGCGAAAGATGGAAATACGTCCCGACCTTCTTGTCCTTGCCACGGCAATTGTACCACAAAAAGAGAATCCTCTGGCCCAGATGTTCAAGGTAACACTGAATGATGACGGCTTTTTTATGGAGGCACATGTAAAACTCCGGCCCGTTGATTGTGCAACTGATGGGGTTTTTATATGCGGGCTGGCTCATGCACCAAAGCCTGTTGATGAATCGATAGCCCAGGCCCAGGCTGCAGCGACAAGGGCTGTAACCCTTCTCGCCAAAGAAACAATCCAGGTAAGCGGCACGATAGCGGAAGTGAGCCCTGTATCCTGCAGCAGTTGCGGGGTGTGCATTGAGATCTGTCCATACTCGGCCCCATCTTTTTTAGAAGAAGGCCCCTTTGCAGGCAGGGCTGACATTAACCCGGTTCTGTG
>MVDB01000205.1 GCA_002050025.1 Desulfobacteraceae bacterium 4484_190.2 | reverse complement strand
GTATGGTTTTAATGAATATCAAAAAGGCGGCTGCAGGCGATATTGTCGCCATCGACAGGATACTGAATCATTACGCAGAGCAGGATCTTTTGTTACCAAGGTCTTTGAGCGAGCTCTATGATCACTTAAGGGACTATTTTGTCCTGGAGAACAAGGTGCAGGCGCATTCAATACACGGGGTGTGTGGCCTGCGTGTATACTGGGAGGACTTGGCTGAGATCAAGTCCTTAGCTGTTTCTGAAGACCAGCAGGGTAGAGGTTTCGGCTCCATGCTTGTCAGGGCGTGTCTGCAGGAGGCCCGATCTTTAGGGATAAAGAAGGTGTTTACTCTTACTTATGTCCCCGACTTTTTTATGAGACTTGGGTTCAAAGAAGTTGACAGATCTATATTTCCCCAAAAGATCTGGGCAGATTGCCTGAAATGCCCCAAGTTCCCCGACTGCGATGAGGTTGCATTAGCAATCGACTTGCAGTGAATTCAACGGTAGAGGTCGGGAATTTTTAAGATGCAACACAACATTGGGAGGATATAATGTTTGGCATTGGCATGCCGGAACTGATTGTTATTTTGGTCATCGCCCTGATTGTTATTGGTCCGAAGAAACTGCCCGACCTGGCCAAAGCGCTTGGTAAAGGTATGGCAGAATTCAAAAAAGCCACACAGGAGATTAAGGATAGCCTGGATGTGGAAGAAGACCTAAATGAAATAAAAGATGATTTGGTCGATTCCATCAGCGGTCTTGATATACCCGAAGAACCGGAGCCGCCAGAATCCATTGAAGCCGGAGAGCCGAAAGATAGTGATAAGGACGAAGTACCTGAAGATCACGAAAAGGTAGAAAACGAAATCCATGAGGACAAAAAGGAATTAAACGGCAAAGATAAAGCAGAGGAGACAAAAGATGGTGGATAGCGCCGAGAAACAGCCCTTCCTGAGCCATCTTGAAGAATTGCGCAAAAGGCTTGTTGTGTGTGCTATTGGTGTGGGAGCCGGTTTTGTCATTGCCTATATCTTCGCAGAAAGGCTTTTTCAACTGTTGGTGGCCCCGCTTAAAGCTGTGATGCCGGAGGGCGATCAACTAATCTTCACTAACCTGCCTGAGATGTTTTTTGCCTATATCAAGGTGGCCTTTATTGCAGGTATCATGGCTGCCGCTCCTCTGATCTTTTATCAATTGTGGATGTTCATCGCTCCAGGCCTTTACCGGAAAGAAAAAAAAATGGCAATCCCTTTTGTCATATCTTCCACAATTCTGTTCGTTGGCGGAGCGCTCTTTGGCTATTTTGTCGTCTTTCCCTTTGGGTTCAAGTTTTTCATAGGGTTTTCAAATGAATACATAAAGGCCCTCCCGTCTGTAAAGCAGTACTTTTCCTTCTCCATGAAACTTCTCTTTGCGTTTGGTGTCGTCTTTGAACTCCCTGTCATTATCTTCTTCCTGTCGAAGATGGGAATCGTTACACCCCAATTTTTGAGTCAAAAGCGCAAGTACGCTATTTTGTTGACCTTTGTCCTGGCCGCAATACTGACTCCACCGGATGTCATCACACAATGTATGATGGCCGGGCCCCTGATCGTGCTGTATGAAATTGGAATTGTGGTTTCAAGAATTGCTCAGAAGAAAAAAGAAGATAGAGAAACAGCGAAGGCCGAAGCAGATGAAGATTAACTAATCCCTTAAACCATCAACATAGCTGGTGGTCCCAGCTCTGCTAAGTGTGTTAGAAGGTGATTTGTGAAGCCCTATGGAATAAAGTTCAAACGACAAAATCCAAATGTCAAATCAAATCCAAAACCCCAATGTCAAAATGTTTTCCAAAACGATCAAATATTTATCTTTTTCGCAATTTCTCAATTAGTCTGGGTATTCCGACTTCTTCCCCCTTTTGCAAAGGAGGATTGAGGGGGATTTCCCCAATACAGCCCTGACTCTTATTGAGTACTTACTCTTTTTCCCAGGGTGCATCTTCATCGGTGTAGGCTGCGTTTGAATTAAGGGGTGGACATATATTTTTAAGCATTTGTCATTTGGCATTCATTTGAAATTTGGGCTTTGGTTTTTGTCATTCTAATTCATTTTATTTACATATTTGGACCCTTTTAGAGGTGGTAGTTGACGTGCGCCTGGCAATCAACGGATTAACGCAACACGTTGAAGTGATTGCCCGAAATAGTCAAAAGAAGTGATTCCTTTTCCACCTCACCATGGGAATCAAATGATATACCTCCAGTAACGCCATCTAAATAGTAATAAGGGAGTGCCTCCTGCAGGGTCCTTCTCGTGCGGACGTCCTCATCTCCTATTACCTCCATCAAATATTTGATGGTGTCATATCCGGTGGCAGCCAGGATCCCGGGCTCAGCATCATAATTTGCCTTATACTCTTCCACAAAGGAATTTATCCCCGCATCACCGAGATCTTCAAAATACCCTGATGAAAAAATGGCACCCTGAACGTAATCTCCAGCCGTCTCTATCAACTGGGGAGACTGCCAGGCGCTTGTTCCCGCCAAAAGGACATCGAGAACGTCATAATATGCCAGTTGGGGGGCAATCATAGCCACTCTCTGAAAGTTGTCCGGTATAAAAACCATGTCAAAATCGATAATAGGTTGGGGTTTCTCTGGAAATATTATGCTTTCCTCTTCTTCAGGAGTCCTCATGGCCAGGAGCTTCTGTGTTAAGGATTCGGGTCTTGGGTAGTAAAGGCCTGTCATTTTTTTGATTTGTTCGGCAAAATCTGTATCATCTGCCTTGTAGGGCTCCACTGCCGTCACGATTCCGCCCATCTCCTCTAATCTGTCCCAGAAAATATTTAGAAAAAACCGGCCATAGGAATTATCCGGATAAAGGATGGCAAAACGCTTAAGACCCATATGAAGTATCGCTACATCGAGAAGCTTGCCTACCTCGCGTGATGGCGTCAAGAAATTACGAAACACCATGGCACCCTCTTCAGTAATACCTTCCTTCTGTGTAAAGGTAATCATCGGGACTCCCAGTGTCTGGGCCTTCTTTGCTGAAACCGTGGCTGCCCTGCTGGAAAGGGGTCCAATAACAGCAATCACTTTTTCATTATTAGCCAGGTCTTCGAGACCGGTTAGTGCAAGTTCCGGATCGCCTTTGGTATCCTTAATTACCAGTTCAAGATCAGGAGTATCCCCTGTTTCGTTGAACATGCCCATTCCAAGCTCAATTCCGTTCAGTACTTCCTGTCCGTAGATGGCAAAAGGGCCACTGAGGGGAAGGAGGCAGCCTAACACACCTTTTTTGACAGAAAGCTCCTCCTGGATACTCTCCAAAATTTGCCTTCCTGCCGAAACCCAATATTGCTCCTGGGTAGATCGGATCAAGGCCATAGCTGCACTCTGCGACTTTTCAAGTTCATTCTGTTCTAAATAAAATATGCTCCAGCTTTTCGTTGAGCTCTGCCTGCCTTTTGAGATCATCCACCAACTCCGATTCCGCTCTAAGCCACCATTTAAAAGCCCCGGAGTTATCACTGAGTGCCTTAAGATTATTACCCATGAGCACAGACACGTCCCCCTTTAACGAATTCCAGGGGAATTTCTCAAGCCATCTAAGACATTCATCCACCGACTCCATGTATTCACTCAGGGAAAAAAGGTTGCTGGCAATTTGATAGTGTACAGAGGCTAAATCGGTGTAATAGGGGAATTGCCGGGAAATTTTCCGCAGAAGGGCCAGGGCTTTTTCGTATTGCTCGGATTGCGAATATATATTTGCCATGCGGTGCAGGGCTAAAGCCGAATTTTTGTCTCTGGGATATTGTTTTAGATAAGCCCCATATGCATCAAGTGCCTTATCCAACTCCCCCCTCTGCCAGTATTCCTCGGCAAGGGTAAAATGGTCAGGCTGGGCCTCCTTCATAACCTCTTTTTTCAAAGGAATTCTTGGTTGGCAGGCGGTGAAAAAAAAGGCTATCCCCAGCATTAGAGCCAGGATAGCCTTGGTTAAAGTAATAGATCTAAACATTATTTTTTCACTTCTTCAAAATCGGCATCCACTACATCTTCATCTTTTTCAGCGCCAGCAGCGGATTCGCCACCTGTAGCCCCTTCAGCCTGCGCCTGCTCTTGGCTCGCCTGAGCATACATGGCCTCTGCCAGTTTATGAGATGCCTGGGTCAACTCGTCAGTCAGCCTCTTAATTTCCTCTGTATCATCTGTATCCATGGCCTTTTTCAGGTTTTCAATCGCCTGATTAATATTTCCTTTAGTCGCTTCATCTACCTTGTCCCCGGCCTCTTTTATAGTCTTTTCAGTGGTATAGATCATCGAGTCAGCCATGTTACGGGCATCTATAAGTTCCCGCTTTTTCTTGTCTTCGTCAGCGTGCATTTCCGCGTCTTTTATAAGACTATCTATCTCCTCTTCACTCAGTCCACTTGAGGCAGTGATCTTAATCGATTGCTCTTTGCCGGTTCCCATGTCTTTGGCAGAGACGCTCACGATTCCATTGGCATCAATGTCAAAAGTCACCTCAATCTGGGGCATACCCCGGGGGGCAGCGGGAATACCCACTAACTGAAATCGTCCGAGGGTCTTGTTACCCGCAGCCATCTCACGCTCACCCTGGAGCACATGGATCTCAACAGCGGGTTGATTATCGGCTGCAGTTGAAAAAATTTGGCTCTTTTTTGTAGGGATAGTTGTATTTTTTTCGATCAGCCTGGTTGAAACACCACCAAGTGTTTCAATACCGAGGGAAAGCGGCGTTACATCCAGAAGAAGTACGTCCTTAACATCACCCGTTAATACGCCACCCTGAATGGCCGCACCAACAGCAACTACCTCATCAGGATTTACGCCTTTGCTGGGTTCTTTGCCGAAAATTTCTTTGACCTTTGCCTGCACCTTGGGCATTCGTGTCATGCCACCAACCAGGATTACTTCGTCAATATCACTGGTTTTGAGGCCGGAATCTTTCAATGCTGAGTTGCACGGCCCTACCACTTTTCCAATCAGGTTATCCACCAGGGCTTCCAGCTTGGCTCGGGTCAATTTGATATTGAGATGCTTGGGGCCACTGGCGTCTGCTGTTATAAATGGAAGATTGACATCCGTCTCCATTGAGCCGGAAAGCTCCACCTTGGCTTTCTCCGCTCCTTCTTTTAACCTTTGAAGCGCCATTTTGTCATTTCGGAGATCAATGCCCTGGTCTTTCTTGAATTCATCTGCAAGATATTCGATAATGCGAAGGTCAAAATCCTCACCGCCCAGATGTGTATCACCGTTGGTCGACTTGACCTCAAACACACCATCGCCTATTTCAAGGATTGATATATCAAAGGTGCCGCCTCCCAGGTCAAATACCGCAATCTTTCGATCTCCCTTTTTGTCCACCCCAAAGGCGAGGGATGCTGCTGTCGGCTCATTTATAATCCTTTCCACTTTCAGGCCAGCAATACGCCCGGCATCCTTGGTAGCCTGTCTCTGGCTGTCATTGAAATAGGCGGGCACAGTGATCACGGCTTCAGTAATTTTTTCCCCAAGATAGTCCTCTGCTGTTTCTTTCATCTTCTGAAGTATCATTGCAGATATTTCAGCTGGGCTGTAATCCTTCCCTCTGATAGAAACACTTGCATCCCCATTGGATGCCTTGTTGATCTTGTAGGGAAGGACCTTGATATCATTTTGCACCTCAGATGAATCGTACTTTCGACCAATAAGTCTTTTGACTGCAAAGACAGTATTTTCAGGGTTGGTAACGGCCTGCCTCTTCGCGGTCTGGCCCACCAGCCTCTCTCCTCCATCGGTAAAGGCAACCATGGAAGGGGTTGTCCTGCTTCCTTCTGCATTGGCAATTACAACAGGATCTCCACCCTCCATTACAGCAACGCACGAATTGGTTGTTCCTAAATCAATGCCTATTAGTTTTCCCATTTCTCTGCCTCCTTAAATCCACAGCTTTTTTTTGATAGCTTTTAAAATATTTTTAGGCCCAATATCGGCCTTTAATCTATTCATCTTTTTTGCTTACAATAACCATAGCAGGTCGAATGAGCCTCTGATTGAGAATGTACCCTTTTTGAAGTTCTTGAATGACCGTGCCCGGTTTCACCGAGTTATCTTTCAGCTCTGAAACTGCCTCATGGAAATTGGGGTCAAAGGGCTCGTCCAGGGCTTTGACTGATTCCAACCCCTCTCTTTCCAGGGTATCCATCAGCCCCTTTAACGTCAACTCCACGCCTTCTCTGAGAGCATCAAGTGAGTTGTCATTTTCTGAATGTGCAATGGCTTTTTCGAGGTTATCCCCTACAGACAACAAATTTTTTATCAGTGATTCGTTTGAAAACTTGTACAACTCCGCTTTGTCTCTCTGGAACCTCTTTTTTAAGTTATCAATCTCTGCCTGGGAGCGGACATAAAGATCAAAATTTTTGTCTGCAGTTTTCTGAACCTCTTTCACCCTGTTCAGCAATTGTCTCTTTGTCATTTTCTCTAAAGGGATCTCGCTCTCTTCATTATCAGCTTCCTTGTCCCTTTCACCGGGGTGCTCCTTCAATTCCTCCTGGGAATCCTCTTCGATCTTTTTTTCTGGGCTTTCCGCTTCCATTACCTCAACCTTGGCCACAATCTACTCCAGTGAAACGCGATTATTTTGTTCTCAGATAACAAACATATGCGAACTTTAAGCATCAGGAAAAGCTTTGTCAATGTGCTCAAACAAGTTTTCATATCTTTTCTTGAATTCAATTTGGCAGTTGTCCGGAACTTCTTCCGGGGTTCTTGAGGTTGTTCAGGGAAGTCCTTGTGCGTTTTTCAAAACATATTCTATCTTGGGAGAGGCGGGGAGGATTTATGAGTGATTGATTTTTGAGTCTTTGATTTTTTCCAACTCTTCGATCAATTGTGGTGCATATTCTCTTGTGAGGCGACGCGTTTCTGCGTCGTTAAATCCGGTGGGCTTGATAAAGAGGGCATCAGCTCCGGCTTTGAACATGGCAACGGCATCGTTGATCAATGATTTCCTGGTATAAAAAACTGCGGGAATGCCAGGGTAATTTTCCCTCACCTGGTGGAGATTCCAAAGCCCGTATTTCCTATTCTGCCCGATTCGGTCGCATACCCCCTCGAAAAGCGTCCGCCAGCCATCTACAATGGTAAAAAGCCTCTTCAGATATTCATTTGTCACGTCCCCTTTAAAGTCATCCAGACCCTTATAGACATCGTCCAAAGAAGGAAAATTTGTGATCTTCATTTTGAGATCTTCTTTTGGAGAAATGTGGGGGTCAAGCACATCCTCATCCTTCCCCCAAAGATCAAGGAGAAAAAGTGCAGGAGTCTTTCCGCCAAGTTTATCTCTTGCCTCCTCAAAGGTGTATGCCTGAACAAACTCGAATTCAGGGGCACTGAGGGCAATTTCATTCTGAACAAGATCGTGTTCAAACCTGGACTCGAATTCAGGGGCACTGAGGGCAATTTCATTCTGAACAAGATCGTGTTCAAACCTGGAGTCGTCAATAAAACAAATAATAGGTTTCATCAGGTTTATTCCTTAGGTTTATTCCTTTTTTTAGACAGGATAAACAGGATTGACATGATTTATAAAATCCTTACGGATAAATTCCACCCGGATTTATTGAAAACTTACGTTTTCGCACAGAAACTAAATTAGATGAACTTACCCAT
>MVDB01000204.1 GCA_002050025.1 Desulfobacteraceae bacterium 4484_190.2 | reverse complement strand
GCTATAGTTGTTGATTGAACATAAATGCTTAATTACATTACGATATATGGTCGTCAAGTCGCACCAGGGCAGGCCTCAATCCCCCTTTGCAAAAGGGGGAAGCACTAGGAATGCCCAGATTTATTGAGATGTTACATCGTTTTGGAAAACATTTTGACATTGGGGCTTTGAATTTAATTTGACATTTGGGTTTTATCATTTGAACTTTTTTCCATAGGGCATCACAAATAACAATCAAGCATGCGTAGCAGAGATAGGGCCATCCCTCTACTGCAAGGTGATTTAAGGTAATATTTAAACTTTTTTTTTGAGTTACGGAGTGTTCAATGACCAAGCTCTATATTGTCAGCGGACCAATGGGGGGCACGTCCACCGAACTTAAAGATGAGGCAACCTTTATTGGAAGGGCTTCTGACAATGACATTCAAATTAAGGACCGTTCTATTTCAAGAAGACATGTAAAAATTATCAAAAGGGACGGAATATTACTAATTGAGGATTTAAAAAGTGAGAACGGAACCTGGATTGATGGAGACCCGATAAAGCCCGGTTATGAGTTTGAGGTGGAAAAAGGGCTTCCCGTTTCCATCGGGGACACCGTAATCAGCTTGGGCAAGGAATGCCCAAAGGATGGTGCGAATACAAAGTATTCCATAAACCTTTCGGAAAAGCTTAATGGGAGAAAAAAGAATCTTTCATACAGGGAAAGGCGTATTACGAATAAAAGGGAACTGGAACTGATCTATGAGGTATCTTCCGCACTGATGCAGTCATTGGATATCAATGAAATATCCCGAAAAATCATGGATTCTCTCTTCGATCGTTTTAGAAGAATAGACGGGGGAGCGATTATACTAATTGATGACACCACAGGGAAACTCAAAGAAATAATAACCCGATCACGAGACAAAAGGAGAAAAAATAAAAACAGTTACAGTCAGTCTATAGTGGATCGAGTCATACGCGATGGCAAAGCAGTAATGATGTCAGATACGAGTCAAGAAGATGAGGAGAATCTATCCGATAGCATCGTAAAACTTAAAATCAAATCCATAATGTGTGTTCCCTTAATAAGTAAGTCGCAAACCCGGGGTGTTATCTACGTACACTCTGTCAGGGTGCCCGACGGCTTCCGGAAAGATGATCTCTTTTTACTTACCGGATTGAGTTTTCCGGCGGCAGTAGCCCTGGAAAACGCGTTGCTCTATTCCAAAAGTAAGCGAACCGAGAAGAAATTACAGACAGCTCGCGCCGAGCTTGAAGAGCGTGTGGGAGAACGAACATCCGAGCTTTCAGATGCCAATGCGCTTCTACAGCAGGAGATATCGGAACGTAAGCGCGCTGAGGAGGAACTCCAGGAAACAAATAAATTCCTGAAAAACATACTGGACAGTTCTTCTTCCATTTCCATCATCTCGACCGATCTTGACTCCAACGTGTTATTCTGGAACAAAGGTGCTGAAAATATCTTTGGATACAAGGCTGAAGAAATCCTTGGTCGACAAAAAATAGACATCCTCTATCCGGATGATGAAACAAAGGAAGGTATACGGAAAATTAAATTATCAGTATTTTCAGAAAATAAAGAATTATCTTTTGAGATAAGAGAAGTTACGAAAGACGGGCGCGAACTCTGGATTCATTCAACATTAACACCAAGATTAGATGAAAATGGTCAAATTGTGGGTATTCTCGGTATTGGAAACAACATTACCAAACGCAAACAGGCAGAGAAAGAAAAAGAGAAACTTGAAGGTCAACTCCAGCATGCGCAAAAGATGGAGGCTGTTGGCACGCTGGCCGGTGGTATTGCTCATGATTTTAATAACCTGCTCATGGGGATCCAGGGAAACGCTTCATTGATGCTTTTGGATGTTGATCCAAGCCATCCGCATCATGAAAAATTGAGAAACATCGAACAATATATTCAAAACGCGGCGGGCCTTACGAAACAGTTGCTAGGGTTTTCAAAAGGCGGAAAATATGAAGTCAAGCCGGTCAGTCTAAACGAGCTAATAGAAAAAACTTCTGAGATGTTCGGTCGCACTAAAAAGGAGATTAGTATACACTCAAAATTTCAAGAGGACATCTGGATAGTAGAAGCAGATCAAGGACAGATTGAACAGGTCATTTTAAATCTCTATGTCAATGCCTGGCAGGCCATGCCCAATGGCGGCGAGCTAAATCTTGAAACAGAAAACGTTATGCTTGATCAGGTATTTGTGAAGCCTTATGGTATCGAACCCGGCAATTATGTGAAAATCTCTGTCAACGATACAGGGGTGGGTATGGACAGTGCAACTAAGCGGCGCATCTTCGACCCTTTCTTTACCACCAAGAAAATGGGAAGAGGGACCGGCCTGGGACTTGCGTCTGCTTACGGTATCATCAAAAATCATGGCGGTATCATTAAGGTCGACAGTAACAAGGGTGATGGAGCCACTTTCAATATCTACCTACCGAGATCTCAAAAAGAACTCATAAAGGAAATTCAGGTGAATGGGATAAGATTGATATGGTTATATTGGATATGATTATGCCGGATATGGGTGGGCAGGAGACTTATGATCACATGCATGGCGTAAACCCTGGTGTTAAGGTCCTTCTCTCGAGCGGATACAGTATCACTGATCAGACTAAGGACCTGTTGGTTAAAGGTTGCAATGTATTTATCCAGAAACCCTTCAACATAAAACAGATGTCCGTAAAAATCAGGGAGGTTTTAGACAAGGGTTGACTGTTCCAGGGGGAGCATATATGCTTATACATCAATCAGAAAATTAAGGAGGGGTAGAAATGGATAAAGCTGAAGTCAAATTCGGTGAGTGGTTCGAAAAGGGATTCAACCTGTATAAAGAAAACCTCGGCACTCTTGTACTGGCCTCGCTCATTGCCCTGGTAATCAGTGCTGTGACAATAGGGGTACTGGCCGGCCCCATGTTGGCGGGTATCATTCTGATTACCTTGCGCCTTTCCGATAAGACGGAGCCAAAACCCGAAGTTGGAAACGTATTTAAAGGGTTTGATTACTTCCTGAACTCCTTACTTTTTGTAGTAGTCTGGGGAGCTGCCGTTCTCGTGGCATCCTTTATTCTTGCTCTCATCCCCTGTGTTGGACAACTGGCCTCCCTGTGTGTTGTTTATGTGGTTCAAACTTTCCTTATGTTCGGTCTTTTCCTCATCGTAGACAAACGTATGGAATTTGTGCCTGCCTCAATGGAGAGTTTCAACATTGTTAAAACCAATTTTTGGCCTTTTTTGGGCCTTTCAGTTGTCGCGAGTATTATCGGAAGTATCGGTGCCATTGCATGCGGAATCGGTATGGCTGTCACTGCCCCTATCCAGGTTTGTATTCTGACCGTGGCCTACCGCGATGTGTTCAGTGGGGTCGAGAAACCTGCCACCACTGTTGAAACGCCTGACATTCATACAGATGCAGAGACAAACACTAACATTGAAGAAGAACCGGAGTAATTATTTCCAATGAATTCTGCCGGAGAACGGCGAATCGGAGCACACCATTCGCCGTTTTTGTCCTTAACCCGCCCTCGTTCCTACTGGGATGTGGTGGGGGCACATTTCCCCCTCGCCTTAGTGACAGGGATCGTTTTGTTTGTGTCGAGATGGATTCCAGATAATCTCTTACCTTTAAGGCCCTGCACATTCCTTCAACTGACAGGCTATCCATGTCCATTCTGTGGTTTTACCCGATCATTTCAGGCCATGTCTCATGGGGAGTGGGCCTCCGCTCTGTACAATTCCCCTATCGCCTGCCTGGTGTATATCGCGGTTGTGCTCGTGTTCGCGTGGAACGCTGCGGGCCTGCTGTTCGGTGTTAAAATTTCACGTAACCGATTCCTGCGGCTAAAGGCCGGTAGGACCCGTTGGGTTATTGCTGTTTTTTCTGTCTTACTTGCCCTGAACTGGGCCTACAGGCTGGGTATGGGTCTCAAATAGACAACTCAGGTTCAAAGTTCAAGGTTAACTGGTGAAAAATGCACGGTTTTAAGATATTCCTGCCTGTGCCTCCACGGCAGAACCATCTGATTCTGACCTATCGCTGAACTTCACAACAAAAAACTATCTTTCAAGCAGATGATTGCACAACCGTCAACCAAAATAACTATTTTGGTTGACAATAACAAAAATGGATGTTATCGATATACTGTTATCCGTGGAGGTAGGATTTATTTCACCTATTTAGTGCCCATCCAGAAACTAGCGTTTTTGGATGCGTGCTGTCAGCCCTCAGCTTTCGGCTTTCAGCAAAGGACATTAAAAAAACAATGTGTTGGCAGATTGCTGTTCGCTTACCGCTGAAAGCTCCATCCAGAAATTGGTTGTTTCTGGATGGACACTATTTAGAAAACTCGCAGGTATCTTCTCAAAAAGCTCGTGAAAATATTGGGGCCATGTCTACAAAAAATCAGTTATTAGCATTTCTAAAAAAAAGTAAAGGCAATTGGATATCCGGCGAATTAATAAGCAGCAAAATATCCGTTAGCCGGGCGGCCATCTGGAAACATATCCAGAAGCTGCGAGAAGATGGCTACGTTATAGAATCGTCACCTAAAAAAGGATATATTCTCAAGAAGGCTTCCGATCTACTTCTACCCAATGAAATCCGCGAAGGTCTCACTACAGAAGTTTTTGGCAGGGAAAATATCGTTTACTTCAGTGAAACAGATTCCACAAATACAAGGGCAAAAGAGTTAGCGGATCAGGGTGCCCCCGAAGGAACAGTTATTGTATCTGAAAAGCAGACAGACGGAAGGGGAAGGAAAGGAAGAAACTGGTTTTCTCCAAACCGGGAAGGAATTTACGTTTCCCTTATCTTGAGGCCTGGCATATCCCCAGACGAGGCGCCTAAAACAACCCTGTTGACCGCGGTTGCCGTAGCTGAAGCCCTTATTTCCCTGACGCTATTGAAGGTCAATATTAAATGGCCAAATGATATCCTCATTAACGGGAAAAAGATAGCAGGCATTCTTACGGAAATCAGGGCCGAGATTGATGCAATAGATTATATTATAGTCGGTTTAGGGCTTAACGTGAACACACCGGATTTCCCTGATGATATCAGAGAAAACGCAACTTCGATTTTGATTGAAACTGGAAAGAACTTTCCAAGGGTCAGGGTCATAAGGGAATACTTAAAGCAGTATGAGAGGTATTACAAAATATTTGGAAGAATCGGTTTTGAGCCCATTTTGACACGATGGAAAGAGCTTTCGAGTATTATAGGACGGCAGATAACCGTTGAGGCAACAGGCACTAAGCATACCGGAGAAGTCCAGGATATCGATAGAGACGGAGTTCTGATTCTCAAAGATAATGCAGGGAAATATCACAGGATATTTTCAGGGGATGTCAGATTGATGTAGGCATGGACCTTGCCATTATTTTCATATATTTTTCGGGCCTGATTTATATTGGCAGCAGGTCCTTCAGGGTCATCAAAGGGATAGACAGTTTTTTTGTTGCAGATAGGAAAGCCCCCTTCCTGATTGTTGCGGGCTCCCTTTTTGCCACCATAATCGGGGGCTCTTCCACCGTTGGAATGGCCGGTCTGGGTTACAGGCGGGGTCTGGTAGGATCCTGGTGGCTTCTGGTAGGGGCTATAGGGCTTTTTTTCCTCGGACTTTTTCTGGCAAAAAAAGTCAGGGGGTATTCTCTTTACACTTTACCGGAAATTCTTGAAATTCAGTATGGAGTCGAGACGAAGCTCATTGCCTCATGCTTGATAGTGATTGCCTGGACGGGTATTATTGCAGGCCAGATCGTTGCAGCAGGGAAAATCCTGGAGACCATCTTAAAAGCCCCCCCTTCCCTTTTAATGATCATAACCGCTGTTGTCTTTATCACATACACGCTGTTAGGAGGCCAACATTCAGTTGTTAGAACAGATACAATCCAGAGCTTGATCATTATTATTGCAATTCTTGTCTCGATTCCCCTTTGTCTTGACAAAGTGGGAGGGGTTTTGTCAATGAGAGAAACCCTTGGTGCGGACTCCTTTTCATTTCCAGTAAACTCACATTTTACCTGGAAAACACTTGCTACATACCTCTTTTTGGTTGGGTCGAGCTATCTCGTTGGCCCTGATATATACTCAAGGATCTTTTGTGCCAAGGACAAAAAGACCGCCAGGAATGCCACCATGGCGGTAGCCCTGGCATCAGTACCATTTGCCTTTATTATCACTATGATTGGCATGTCGGCCAGGGTATTATTTCCACAGATTAGCCCCGAGGCTTCCTTTCCGACAATTATTAACCATATTTTCCCCGTGGGATTGAATGGGCTCATTATTGCCGCACTCCTTTCCGCAATGATGTCCTCAGCAGACACATGTCTATTAACAACCAGCACAATTCTGTCAGTGGATGTAATAAAGCCCCTTTTGAGATCAGGCATATCAGAGAAGAAGCTCCTTTCTCTTTCCAGATCCCTTATCGTGGTGATAGGTATCCTTTCTCTTGGAGTCGCGCTAAGGCTAAAAGGAGTCATCTCATCCCTCCTTCTTGGCTATACTGTTTATACATCCGGGCTTGTTCTCCCAATCCTTCTCGGTTTTTGGAGGCATAAGCT
>MVDB01000002.1 GCA_002050025.1 Desulfobacteraceae bacterium 4484_190.2 | reverse complement strand
ATTATGAATTATGACTTCATGATTTGAGAAATCGTGGCAACAAAGGATTTTCACAGAGTTAGTTAAAAAGGAAATTATGCCAAATACAATTAATTCAGAAACCTGTAATCAATGTTCTTTGTGTATCGCTGTCTGTCCTTACAAAATATTCGAAAAAGATGAATCAGGACAAATAGTTATAAATTCAGATAGAATTGAATTTTGCGTAAAATGCGGCCATTGTATGGCAATTTGTAAATCAAAGTCAATTGATGTCGAAGGATTGTCCTACGAAAAGAATTTTTATGAACTCCAGGCAAGCGATATTACTTCGGATAATTTTATAAATTTCCTGGCAAATAGAAGATCAATAAGAAATTTCAAAGACAAGGAAGTTCCAAGAGAGATATCAATTGGATTTGATTCTATTCTGATTGATGAATTTTTGCTGACGTACGATGTAACCTAACTGCATCAAATTGTGTATGATTGACGAGATGATCGTCATACCGTAAAAATATTTTTACAAAATAAGAGGTAGTCATGGCTGAGATGCACGAAGCACAGTGTTCCACTCGTCCCGAGGCGACTCAAATCTCTCTGAGCGGCTTCTATTTAATAGGAGCGATGGCCACTATGATTGGCATAGCCATGGTCTTTGTGCTTAACCTGGCTACGCCGATGAGTTTTGTCCTCGATATCCTAGGGAGTCTGCCCCAGAAGGACCCAATCCAACTTGGATTACAAGCTGGGATGCGCCTGATTTTCATTATCCTTGGGGCCTTCTTTCCCCTCTTTACGGCGATGCATCTGATCTTGAGACCTATTGCCACCTATCTGGCCTTCATCCGCACAGGCCAGGACCCTCCAGCCGATCTGGAGGAAAGGGCCAGGCGAAGGCTCCTCAACCTGCCTTTCATCTTTATCCCAATTAACCTGGGCATTTGGATCCTGGCCCCAGCCATGATCTTTTTCATTGCTTATCTGGTCGGCCCTATGGACCCTCAAACTGCGGTGATATTCTCCATTAGGGCCAGCATGGTTGGTCTGATCTCATCGGCTATTGTCTTTTTCAGGATTGAGTCCCATTCCCGCAAGCGACTTATTCCCTTGTTTTTTCCTAAAGGCCACCTGGCTGATATGAAGGGAGCGGCCCGGATCTCCATTTCCAGGCGCATAAGAATGTCTTACAGGTTCGGTAGCTTGGTGCCCATGACCATCCTGGTGTTCACCCTTCTCACCTTGCAATGGGAGGTTGATCCGACTGTCATATCCGCCGTGGACTATGGTCGCGGGATAATCACCTTCACCTTGATCTTATTCGGCGTCTTCTTCTTTGCCACCGGGACTCTCAACAGGATGGTGAGCAGATCCATTGTGGCCCCCATAAACAATATGCTTTCAAGTGTGGAAAAAATCCAGGCGGGGGATTTCAATTCCCGTATCCAGGTCATAGGCAATGATGAGATCGGCATATTGGGCGACGCCGGAAACGCCATGATCAAAGGCCTTTCCGAGCGTGAGATGATCAGAACAGCCTTTGGTAAATACGTCACCCCTGAGATCCGAGACGAAATCCTAGCCGGTCGCATTCCCTTACAGGGTGAACGGCGAGAGGCCACAGTCATGTTCGCAGACCTGCGCGACTTCACTCCCTTTGTTGAAAACAATCAACCCGAGGAGGTCATCGCCAGCATGCGGACCTATTTCACGGTCATGCATCGGACTATACGCCGGCACAAAGGTCTTGTGCTTCAGTTCGTGGGTGACGAGATCGAGGCCGTATTTGGCGTACCAGTGCACTTTGAAGATCATGCAGAGGCGGCTGTTCTGGCAGCCCTTGAGATGCGCAAGGCACTTGAGGAGATAAATCTGGAGCGCTCCAACCAACGCAAACCAGCCTTTTCCCACGGTATTGGCATTCATTCCGGGAAAGTCTTGTCCGGGAATTCCGGAAGCGAGGAGCAATCGGCCTATGCCCTTATTGGCAACACGGTCAATGTTGCCTCGCGTATACAGGGGTTGACCAGGGAACTGGGTTGCGATATCCTGGTCAGTCAGGAAACGGTAGAACAGATGGTGGGTTCCTGCCACATGGAAAAACAATCGCCCCGTCTGGTCAAGGGATACTCGAAGCCAATCATCGTCTACCGCATACTCGGCTGAGTGATATCAGCGTTATGTAATTGTATGGTAACGTGTAAGTTCTCAAAAAACCCGGGCAGTATTAGAAAAATCCCCCTCAATCCCCCTTTGCAAAAGGGGGAAGCGGTCGGAGTGCCCGGGTTTATTGAGATGTTACGGTAACTTCACTGTTGATGAGATATTCTGATGGTTTAATCCGCTGTATAAGACAGGGCTATTAGAGGAGGTGCAGTAAATGACGTCTCGTTGCGAAGTCTGTAAATTACACAGCTATGCTGAAAAGAAACCTGGATCGCTAATTGCCACCCTCTGGCAATGGCACACGAAATGGTGTCCCGGTTGGAAGGCATATCAGAAGGAACTGGCTAAACAAAAGTAGAAAATTACATTGACATTTTATTCAATAATTGGGCTTTCCCTGGCAATGATGGTTCTGGCAGCAAGTCCAGGGCCGGGAGTATTTGCTACAGTTGCCAGATCCCTGGCTTCAGGTTTTCGACCAGCTCTCGGTGTAATCTCTGGAATTATTCTTGGCGACATTATTTTTTTGCTACTCGCCACTTTCGGACTTTCAGTGATAGCTCAAGCATTGGGTGATTTGTTTTTAGTTGTGAAAATATGTGGGGGAGCCTATTTAGTTTTTTTAGGTGTAAAACTCTGGGTTAAAAACCCTGAATTTGCTTCAGGTCAGTACGGAAAATGCACTGGTCTGGGGTGGGAGAACTTCACGAGTGGCCTTATTATAACGCTATCTAACCCAAAAGTGATTCTTTTCTATTGTGGCTTTCTGCCTTCCTTCCTTGATTTGTCCCTTCTTACAATGTTCGACTTGATGGTAGTAGTGGCTATTGTCAGTACCGTCTTAGCGAGTGTCTTGGGAACATATGCATATCTTGCGAGCCGCGCTCGCCAGATATTTACAAACCGGAAGGCAGTTTTTTTTTTGTCGAATCAGCGGGCTAAATTTAAAATACAATGTCAAAGAACATCTTTTTATTGCCCTGCAAGGATTTTTTCTGTTTGGGATAAATTATTGGCTTGTATATCTGGCAGAAGTTCATCTTCCAAGCGGATTAGTAGCTGTAATATTTTCAATGATTATTTTTTTTAATATTTTTAACGGGGCAGTATTTATAGGTTCTCCCATTCGCGTACGGGTAATTGCTGGTGCGGCTTTAGGTATTATTGGGATGGGATTATTATTTAAACAGGAACTTCTCTCGTTTAGCCTGTCAAGTGATAATTCGTTAGCCTTAGTAATAGCCGGCTTAGGGGCATTAACTGCTTCACTGGGAAATATAACTTCCGTGCATAATCAAAAAATAGACTTACCGGTCATTCAAACAAATGCATTCGGAATGATGTACAGCGCTCTGTTTATGTTAATCATCTCCTTAATGATGGGTAAACATTTTAGTTTTGAGATTTCCTATGCCTATATAGGTTCTCTTTTGTATTTATCCATTTTCGGTTCTATAATCGCTTTTACTTGCTATCTTACCTTGCTTGGTAAAATCGGTGCAGACAAAGCGGCTTATGTAAACCTAATAATTCCGGTTATTGCATTAATATTGTCAACAATTTTTGAAGAATATACATGGACATTATATGCTTTTATTGGCGTAGCTTTGATACTAATTGGAAACATGTTAGTGTTAATAAAAGTGAAGCGATAGGGTTTATCGGAGCGAGCCCCTTAGCATTTCTCAAACCGTTCTTACGATAGGCCTGCCAGAACACGTATCTTACCCTCACCAGCCAGTTTTATGCCTTTTAATTTTCTCCCACTATACATTTCTGTATCGACTGCGTTCGTACAGTTATAAATTTCTCTCGTTTTTTACATTTTTTTGCATTCTTTTACAACCCGGAAAAACATCCTTAACAATTATCATATATTCTACCTCCCGAATGAAACAAAAGCCATAAACCATTAAATTGAGGAGGAGAGAAAATGAAATAATTTCCAAGATAACAGGTGGGGGGCTTTTTAGACTTTCAAAAAAGGGAAAAAGGACATATAGTTTTTTTGAAACAAGGCTGGCAAATGAATCATAATAGCATGACGCGTCGCTTTTTTATTAAAAAACTCCTGACCTGGGCCAAAATATGCCTCATGTTAGGCCTTTTCCCCTCTAATTCATTTTTCAAATCCGCAAGCGCTATGGAAAAGGAAAATACTATTGGAGCTAAACATCGAGGCTTAAGTCTCAGGGGAATTGTGCTAAAAAAAATTCATCATGGAAACGACCGTTTTGTAAATCCCTTTAGCAGTAGGGATACCAGAAATCCATGGCAGATAATAAGATGGAAGCTGTTTTCAGAAAACCGTTTCAAATCCTTTTACAATGAGGAGAGTGTAAATCCTGTTTCTATTGATTGGGAACCCATAAAGCACAGCAATGGGCTTTCAATCACATTTATTAACCATGCCAGCGTAATGATAAAGGATCTGGATAAATACATCCTTGTGGATCCCATTTTTTTCGGTCTTTTCCGGTTTATCAAGAATTTTTCACCCCTGGCCTTTGATATAAAAGAAATGCCCCGTCCTGATCATGTCCTGATCACACACGGTCACTACGACCACTTGGACAAGCCTTCCCTTGCTTCTCTTGGAAAAGAAACCCATCTGATTACGCCTATGGGTTACAACGATGTCTTTAATGACCTGGGAATGAATCGACGCACCCAGATGGACTGGTTTGATACCTATAAGGACGGCAAACTGGAAATCACGCTGCTTCCATGCAATCACTGGACCCTGAGGAACCCCCTGGTCGGACCCAACCGGTCTCTTTGGGGTTCATTCATTGTCAAGACTGCCAGTGGGCCCACTATCTTCATTTCCGGAGATACAGCCTATTTTGATGGCTTCCGTGAGATTGGAGAAGAATTTTCCATTGACCTGGCAATTTTCAACCTGGGCGCCTATGAACCTCGCTGGTTCATGGCTACAAATCACATAAACCCCGGTGAAACAGTGCAGGCCTTTCGAGAGCTTCAGGCCAGGCACCTCCTAATTGTTCACTGGGGAACCTTCCGTTTAGGCGATGAGCCAGTACACTTCCCGCCCAATGATCTCCGGCGGGAATTAGAAGAGGAAGGCCTTTTGGACTGTCTTGTGGATTTAAAACATGGACAAACTCTGTTTTTATGACAGGAAAAAGTAACTCACCTGCCCTAAAACTTATTCTCCTTTAGGTACTATGATTATATTAACACGCCTGTTCTGAGCACGCCCTTTTGCTGTTTCATTGCTGGCAATTGGTTCATAAAACGAACGGCCTACAGCCTCCAGATTCGCGGGATCAAGGCCCTGTTCATTTTGCAGGTAATTGACCACCGAGGCAGCACGGGCAGCAGAAAGCTCCCAATTCGATGGGAACTTATAATGATACCCCGGCGAAATGGGGACATCGTCAGTATGTCCCACCACCCGGATTTGCTTGCCCCGAACATTTTTTAATGTGTTACCAATCTTCCCTAAAATTTTCCTTCCTTGAGGACTAATTTTGGCCTTACCAAATTCGAAGAGAATACGATCAACAAAAGTGACGGAGATTTTTTCCTCAAATGTTTTAATGGTTACCTCTTGATTTTCAATCTGTTTTTGAAGATCGGAAACAAGTTTCTCATACGTGGTTTTCAATTGAGCGATCTTGATCTCGTCATTGGCCTTTTCTCCCTCAATATTAGAAAGCTGAAGTTGAAGCCTCTTGATCCCATTTTTACCTTTCGCAATTTCGCCCTCCAGATAAAGGATCCGCGACCGGGAACTTTTGAGTTTTTCCTGAAGTTCTGCAGTTGCAGCATCCCTGTATGAGAGTTCAGCCTCAAGGGCCATCTTAGTATTTTTTGCTTCATCGAGTTGTTTTTCTAAACTGTTTAGCTCTTCCTCAAATGATGATAGTCTTTGGTTCTTCACGCTTATCGTGTTCTCAAGTTCGGAAATACGCTCATTTGCGCTCTTAAGTTCCATGCTTTTGGCATCATATGAGGATTTCAATTGGTCTATTTTAGTCAAGGCTAAGGCATTATCTCCTCTAAGCTCAGAGAGTTGATATTGAAGTCCTTCAATCTCGCTTTTACTCTTATTAATTACGTCCTCGAGGAACATGATCCTTGACTGAGACTCCTCAAGTTTTTCCTGAAGCTTTGAAGTCACAGCGTCCCTGTATGCCAGCTCAGTCTGCAGGGCTGCTTTAGCCTTTTTTCCTTCCTCGAGTTGTTTTTCTAAATTATTGAGCTCTTCCTCTAATGATGATAGTCTTTGATTTTTTACGCTTATCGTGTTCTCAAGTTCAGAAATACGCTCTTTTGCACTCTTAAGTTCCATGCTTTTGACATCATGTGAGGATTTCAATTGGTCCATTTTGCTCGCGGCTATGGCCTTTTCGGTTTCGAGGTCAGATAGCTGACGTTGAATATCCTCAATCTCACCCTTACCTTTAGCAATTTCACCCTCCAGATAAAGGATCCGCGCCTGGGAACTCTTGAGTTTTTCCTGAAGCTCTGCAGTCGTAGCGTCCCTGTAAGAGAGTTCAGTCTCAAGGCCTGCCTTAGCTTTTTTTTCTCCCTCAAGTTGATTCCCTAAATCACGGAGCCTCTCCTCAAATGACAAAAGGTCTTGATTTTTCACATTTATCGTAGCATCAAGTTCTGAAATGCACCTCTTGGCATTCGCAAGTTCAGTGAGTTTTGTGTCATACAGACCTTTCAACTGGCTCATTTTAGTCTCGGCTAAGGCCTTTTCGCCTTCAAGATCCGAAAGTTGAACTTGGAGCCCTTTTGTTAGGTCATCCTTAGCTGAGAGTTCAGCCCTGAGGGCTTCTTTAGCTATTTTTCCCTCTTTAAATTGTTTTTCTAAATTCTGGAGCTTCTCCTCAAATTCAGAAAGCGCTTTATCCTTCAAACTTGTAGCATTCTCAAGTTCTTCAACGCGTACTTTAGTTTTTTTCAGTTCGCTTAAGTATTCGGCATCTTTCTCTATTTGATCGTGAAGTGCCGAAGTTTCCTGATCGAATTGAATGACTTTTTCATTCAATTCAGACATCTTTTCCTCGCTGATTAATAGGGCATCTTTTGTGTCAGCATACTTCCCATAGAGGACTAGCCCAAATATAATTGCTGCGGCCAGAACCAGTGACAACACAATAGTGACGATGTTTTTCATTATTACCTCCTGTTCGTAAAATGATTGTTAATCAATCCGAGGTATATATTTGCCTGCTTTTCCAAGGAATCTACATCAACACATTCATTTGGACCGTGTGCATGCTCTCCTAAAGGACCATAGATAATCGTTGGCATACCCGTATATCTGTAAAACCTGGCGTCTGTCACTCCTCCTTCACCGACATAAAACTCAGGTTCTGTCTTTAAAATATCCTTAATTACCTCAAAAACTGTCTTCACAAAAGAAGAGTCTTTTGGTGTTATGTTTGCCGGTCCGTATAAGGTGTTCAGAATTTCATAACTCTTCCTTCCCAAAACCCTGTCTATTTGCTGTTCTATTTCAGCAAAAACAGTTTCCTTTGTTTCTCCTGGAATCGTTCTTCTATCTACTGTGATTACACACTCGCCAGGAACCTGATTTTTTACCTTTCCTCCGGATATCATATTAACACTTATGGCGGGTGTTCCTATCTCCGGATGGAATTTATCGATTTCCCTATCTATTGCGATAACGGCCTTTGAAGCCAGAACTATGGCATTTATTGCATCAGACCTTGCTTTTGCAGTATGTGCCGCCCGGCCTTTGAACTTTACATCAAACACCAGTATGCCCCTCTCCCCGTTTCTGATCTTTAAATCACTTCCTTCACCTATTATAACACAATCAGGCTTTTTAATCTTCCCCTTTTTTATCAACTCTATTATGTGTCTTGTCCCAAATTTTGCGCCTTTCTCCTCATCCGAAACCAGTTGTATCTGCAAATTTCCATTAAGTTTCTCTTTCGCCAATATTTCAGTGATATGCATCATGACAGCACAACTGCCCTTCATATCATAGGCCCCTCTCCCAAAGAGTCTATTTCCCTTTAATTCCGCCGAAAACGGATCTGTTTCCCACATGGATTCATCTGCTATTGGTACGACATCGAGATGCCCGTTAAAGGCTATGGTTTTTTCGCCATGTCCCAAATTAGCTATTATGTTAGGCCTGCCTTTTTCCTTTTCATATATCCCGTATTCCACTCCAATACTTTCGAAAAAACCGGA
Organism: Desulfobacteraceae bacterium 4484_190.2; assembly: GCA_002050025.1. Lineage (GTDB taxonomy): Bacteria > Desulfobacterota > DSM-4660 > Desulfatiglandales > Desulfatiglandaceae > 4484-190-2. The sequence goes on along the minus strand of MVDB01000002.1, from coordinate 32,623 downwards.
AACATATTCGCCGATATCTTTTTCCATCCCTGTTAAGCTTTTGTATTTAATAAGGTCTTTTGCAATCTCTACTATCCTGCTTTTATTTACGCACATACGAATACCCTTGTTTGCAAATCAAAAATCCTACACAACTTTTCCCCTGATTCTTATCCTCTCTCTTTTAGCCCTGGGATCAGGTATAGGCACCGCAGATAACAAGGCTTTTGTATACGAATGCTTCGGGTTTCTAATGACCTCTTCTGCATTTCCTGTTTCAACTATCTTTCCATTGTGCATGACCGCAATATCGTCACACATATATCTCGCTACGGCCAGATCGTGAGTTACAAAAAGGACTGTTAGATCGAAACTTTTCCTCAACGCCAGCATGAGGTTCAAAACACCTGCCCTTATTGAAACGTCCAGCATGGAAGTCGGTTCGTCTGCCACTACAAAGATCGGGTCGATAACCAGGGCTCTTGCTATTGCAACCCTCTGCCTTTGCCCTCCTGACAGCTCATGAGGATAACGGTATAAAAATCCTTCTGGTGGCTTTAATCCAACAACCTCCAGCGCATCATGAATCTTTTCTAAATTATACAATCCTTGAGCTATCAAAGGTTCCGCAATGGTGCTATGAATTGTAAGTCTCGGATTCAACGACTCGTATGGGTCCTGAAATATCATCTGGATATTTTTCCTGAATTTCTTTAAGTTCTCTTCCTTCAGGCCTGCTATATCTTCACCCCCAATATATATCTTCCCGCTTGTAGGCTTCAATAGCCTTACTAACAATTTCGCTGTTGTCGTTTTTCCACACCCACTCTCACCAACCAGCCCCAATATTTTCCCTTTCTCTATTTTAAAACTTATGTCATCTACAGCATGAACATACTGTTGGTCTCTTGAAAACAACTTCTTCTTTAAAGGGAAAAGTTTCGTTAGATGTTCAATATTTAACATTTCCATCAGATCACCCGGTGACATGCCAAAAAGTGACCGCTTTCACTTTCAATGAACTCTGGTCTTTCGTTTCTGCAAATCTCCTCAGCATAACTGCATCGGGGATAAAACCTGCACCCTCTTGGTGGATTCAATAGATTTGGAGGTTCTCCCGGCACAGGCTTTAATTCTTTTTTTGGCCCCTCAATACTCGGAAAAGACGACATCAGAGCCTTTGTATACGGATGGAGAGGGTTGTCAAATAAGGCAAAGGTATCCGCATATTCAATGAAATTCCCTGCATACATCACGCCTATTTTATCACAGGTTTCCGCTATCACAGATATATCATGGGAAATATACATCATGATCATGTTGAGTTTCTTCTGGATGTTTTTTATCTCATCTATTATTTCATCCTGTACGATGACATCCAGGGCCGTTGTGGGCTCATCTGCAATAATAAATTTTGGGTCACATGCCAGTGCCATCGCTATTATTGCCCTTTGTCTCATTCCGCCGCTATACTCGTGGGGATAGTTTTCCATTCTTTCCGGAGAAAGACCTACCAGTTTGTATAGTTCGCGGACCTTCTCTCTTGCTTCTTCCTTTTTTATATTCTCATGGGCCACTATGGCCTCTATGATCTGATCTCCTACCTTATAAACCGGATTTAAGGCATTCATGGCCGCCTGGAATATCATAGAGACCCCTTTCCACCTTATCATCCTCATTTCATCTTCTGTCTTCGGAACTATATCCTCCCCGTCAAAAATTATCTCGCCATTGGTTATTTTTGCGTTCTCCGGCAGAAGTTTCATAATACACATTCCCAGAGAAGTTTTCCCGCATCCACTCTCCCCAACAAGCCCCATAGCCTCCCCGTTCATAATCCTGAAGGAAACATTATCCACAGCACTGACAGAACCCTCAGTAGTATCATAAGACATTCCAAGGTTTTTTATTTCAAGTACCGTATCCATATGCTCATCTTTTCTTCAGCCTGGGATTAACCATCTCTTCCAATCCAACGCCTATTAGATAAAAGGAGAAGGCAAGAAGCGAGATACACAACCCCGGAGGAATCATCCAATATGGGGCTTTAAAAACATATCCTTTTACAAAACACCATTGAAGCATCATTCCCCAGCTCATGTTCGACGGATCTCCAAATCCAAGAAAACTTAGCCCTGCTTCAACAAGAATTGCACCTGTAACAGTAACTGTTAGATAATAGAATGCTATCGGAAGCACATTCGGCGCCAGATGTTTTACAATTATCCTTGTGTTGCCGACACCAGAAACCCTTGCAGACTCTATAAACGGTCTTTCTCTTAATGACAAAGTCTGAGCCCTGATGACCCTGGATATTATCGGCCAGAATGTAAGGGAGAGTATGAGAAGTATTATCCAATTGCTCTGTGTGCCAAAAATACCTGATATAACGATGAGCAGAGGAAGTCTTGGAAGAGTCAAGATAATGTCCGCAAGTCTCATTAAAAGTGTATCCCATATTTTCCCATAATATCCTGCAATAAGACCTATGGCGGCTCCTATAATTGTTGAAAACACTGAAACCATCATTCCGAGCATAAAGGCCACCTGTGATCCCCTGAGCAATTGAGAAAACAGATCCTTGCCTATATCATCAGTACCCAGGGGGTGTTGCAAGGAAGGCCCGACAGAGCCGTGCACATTGGGATCCGCACCAATTATTGGGTCATATACCTCCGGGTTTATGTGTATCCATATGGGAGAAAAAACAGCCATGATTCCAAACAGTATCATTATAGACACGCCCAGCTTTATGAACGTACTCTTCCTTACTAAAGCCCAAATCTGCCTGATTTGGCTTGCTTTCTTGTTTTCTATTTTTTTCATTTACTTAAACAATATAGAGCCAATTTCATCAGTAAGATATCCTCGGATCCAGATACGCGTAAGCTATATCAGCTACAAAATTAGCTAACAGTACGACCAGCGTAATAACTGCAAATGCCCCCTGCACAAGAGGGTAATCCTGCCTAAGTGTTGCTTCTACTATTGTCCTCCCGATGCCTGGCCATGAAAAGATTGTCTCGATCAAAACCGCCCCTCCAATTGAAAACGAGACACTTATGGCAAATGCAGTAACGATTGGAAGCATTGCATTTCGCGCTGCATGCTTATTCTTGATCACCTTTTCCTTTAACCCCTTCGCCCTGGCAGTAACTATGTAGTCCTCTTTCAATGTCTCAAGCATGCTGTTTCTCATTAAAAGCATATAGCCTCCAAACCAGAGGAGCACATATGTTACCAGGGGAAGAATCAGGTGATACCCCATATCACATATCTTTTCCATGAGTGAAGGATCGAGAATCCACTTCTCGGGGGTTATCATTCCACCAAGAGGAAACAACTTCAGCTTAAATGAGAATATCCACAAAAACATAATGCCAAGCCATGGTGTGAAGGTGGTATAAAACCATAGCCCCAGGATCACAAAAAATTTTTCTGTCTTGCTTCCTCTTTTCCATGCTATTGCTTTTCCTATAGAAACCCCAATGATATAAGCAATGATTACAGCTGTGGTGATGAGTAAAATGGAATTCAACATCCTCTCCATTATGATACTCATTACTGGTCTGCCACTGTAAAACGAAGTCCCGAAATTTCCATGAACGAAGTTCTTCAGATAAATGAAATACTGAACTGCAATCGGCTCATCGAGCCCGAACTGTTTTCTTATGGTTTCTTTCGCTTCTGCCGTCATTGAGGGAGTTAAAAGAAAAGAACTTGGATCGCTGGGTATAATCCTGAACAGGAGGAATATTATACTCATCACGATGAAAAACGTGATTATAATCTGTATAATCCTGCCTATTATGTATTTTCCCATTTGTTTTACTATCCTACATAAATGTTCAATGACTTACCGGCTGAAGCCGGTAGATTGTTGTGGGCGTGAACGCCCGTTAAGACTGAAGTCATCTAAACTTTTCGGATTAATCCGACTGAAGCTAAGAAATTTTTTCATCAAGTTTTTCTGGTTTAGCCTAAACGCACAATGCCCGGGTTCATCTGGCTGATTTTTGGGTCTGTCCGGATCTCTCAAAGCTTTTGTAGCTGAAATGACTGCATTTTTTATTAGTAACGACTGCGAAGATAAATGTTTTTTGTTAAGCGGTTGAATGGGAACAGTTATCAGGTATAATTGATGAATTAGGCTCTGATTTTCCGATAACTGTTCCCATTTTATATTTTGAGCTATTTTTTCTGGCGGAACTTGAAATCGGTAATGGTATGAAATTCTGGCGCATAACGGCATTGGTCATTTCATCGCCCTACATCAAATTTTTATATTTTGTAGGAAAACATTAACTCTTGGCGTCCAGATTCATGGAGAGTTATCTGCTAAAGACAATTCCGCCTAAAGGCGAAGGTTTATACCCTGCCCCATGGAAATCAACGCCCATCGAAGACCCCGAGGACCGGGTTTTCTATTTTAAAATTAGGGGGGATTTGCGACGTATTCAGTACAATATTAGTACCTATTTATTGAAATCACATCATTTTTGCACATGCTTTATGCCATAGCCAAATTGAATATTTAAGCAATTCTATCGATTTTAATAGAAAAGACAGAGCGAAGCGATACCACAAATCTTCAATATTCAATTCCGGCTTGTCCGGGTTGGGGTTCAAGAGCTTTTTTCTTGCTCAAATCCAATACATCGCAAATCCCGAATAATGAATGGTTTTTTAATTTTCGCTTTCCCAGGTATATCCCGCTTCCTTTAGTATCTGGACAGCTTTATTAAACCTCTTTTCCATGCTCCATCCTGCGCCGTATGTTGGGCAATTAGGATCGGACCAGAATCGATTCACTGCCGGTATTACAGAATACTGTGGTACAGCATATCCCTGTTGCAGTTTCTTTACGAAGAACTTTTTGTCAATCAGGTAATGCAGCGCTTTTCTAAATGCAGGATCATTGAAAGGTGCTTTTGAGCAGTTGAACCCTATGAAATCTGTCCAGTCATTGCCCCACTCTACGATCGTCATTTTTTTGTTTGCCTGGAAATCATCTTTACTGGCAATCTCAATTGTACAGATGTCTATATCACCATTCTTCAGCGCTAAGGTTCTTAATTCCTTAGATGCATAGATTTTGAAAAGGATCTTATCCACTTTTAAGTCAAACTTCAATGTGCCTGTTCCCATGGGCATAGTGTAGTCCTTGAAAAACCAATCGGAGTTTTTATCAAGCAGGATATATGATCCTTTTTTCCAGTCAACAAACTTGAAAGGGCCGGCCCCCATGGGGTTTTTAATCTGATACTGGGTTATATATTTAGTTGGATCTTTCTGTTTTTTTGCTTCCTGGGCAATAGTAGACCATTTTTGTTTCTGTAATATTATCATCATCATGGTTTTGTTGTAAAAGTTGACATTCTTTTTTGTTAGATAATATTTGAGTGTATAATCGTCCAGGGCTTCAACTTTATCTATAATATCCACACAATCCTTATAGTTTGGCACCTTAAATTCTTTTATGAGGTCTACGGTAAACTTGATGTCTGCAGCCGTAAGTTCTGTTCCATCATGCCATTTTATTCCCTTCTTCAGCTTTACGATTGCTGTATTCGCTGCGTCGTCGTACCTTAAATCGCCGTCCGCAAGAAAAGGAATAATTTTGCCACTCCCAGGAGCGGTTCTATACAGGGCTGTTGGTTGGTTCCACATTCCTCCACAGTATATATTCTTGATTATGCTCCAGGTCTCCGTGAATCCTGTACCCAGAGGATTTAAAGTGTCCGGCTCCTTTAAAAGCCCTATCTTGAGTATATCCTTTGCTGTATCTCCACCTGCCGGATCAATGGAACATATGGAATCAAAAGTATGAATACCACCATATTGATTTATCCAGTTTTTCCACCTCTTATTATTATATGCAGTGAGTTGTGTGTCACTGATAAGAGGTATCTGTGGGTTTTCACCAGCTATTATCTTCTGAAGATTAAAGGCCCTGCTCTGTGCTTTTACCCGGTCGAGCATTGTAAGCCAATCAGAAGCCAGTTGGTCATACTTGGGGTTTTTATACTGCATGAAGTTCCACCCGTACTCATATATTTCAGCTGCGCTGTAATAGTACTGCATATATGAAGGGAATCTTTCTCCACCGATATACCAGAGGGTTGCATCAAAGTCTCTGCCCCAGAATATTTTCTTAACAAGAGCACCCTTCTCCATTGCCTTTGCTGCTACTGGTATCCCGATCTTTTTCCACCACTCTGCAACAAACACAGCTTCCTGGTTTAATGTTGGGTCCGCACCTGGGGTCAATGTAAGAAGCTCCATAGGCGCCATCTTTTCTCCGCTGGGGAGGATTAATCCCTTATAAGCATCAGCCTGTGGAGTGTGCCCCAAAATGGAGAACAGCATTACAAATGCAAATACAAGTGCTAAGCATATACCCGGCTTTTTTGATCTCATCTTTTAACCTCCATAATTTTATGTTTTCATCTTTGACAAATACCTCAAACATTCACGCACTACTTAACAAACCTTAACCAAAAATTCACCTCCTTTCCCTCTATCCCAAAATTTTTCGATCTGTGCGGTTAGATTTTTTACTCTCCTTGTAGGATGGGTTGAGAGCCAAAAGAATGGTGGGTTTCCCTGTTTTAACCTTATTTTGCATACTTCCCACAATATGTTAGCTATGGTAATTAGCGAAACTCATCGGATTATGAACGCTTAACCCACCCTACGACATCATAAATTTCATTGAGTTACACCTAACCGCATAGGTCGAAAATTTTCGGTTCGTTTTCATAATATTCCTCATCCTATTTTAGTCTGGAAAAAGCGAGGTCCAGCATCTCTATGCCTTCCTCAATTCTATCCTCTGTGATATTCAATGCTGGACCAAGCCTGAGAACATGGAACCAGCTTCCGGACTGGCCTATTATTAAACCTTCATCTTTACATAACTGCGTCATCCTCTCTGCTTCTTCCCAGGCTGGCTCCTTGGTCTTTTTGTCCTTCACAAGTTCCAATCCCCAGTAAAGCCCTCTGCCCCTCACATCACCTATTATGCTGTATTTTTCTTTAAGCTGTAACAATTTCTCCTTGAGTATTGCTCCCATACGCTCTGAATTAGTCAGAATGTCATTTTCTTCTATGTACTCGATATTGGCAACAGCAGCAGCGGCAGACACAGGATTGCCTCCAAAAGTTGAAACTGACGGCCCTTCAAAACATGACGCTATTTCTTGCTCTGAAATAAATGCCCCTATTGCAAAGCCGTTTGCCAACCCTTTAGCCATAGTCATAATATCAGGCTCAACCCCATAGTGTTCTATGGCAAACATTTTGCCGCCTGTTCTCCCGAACCCCGTTTGAACTTCATCAATAACCAAAAGCCCCCCATACCTTTTGGTAATCTCAGTCAATATTTTAAAATAGTCTTTTGGAGGGGTAATTAACCCGCCTACTCCCTGTATTGGTTCAGCCACGACACAGGCTATCTCGCCGGATGTTTGAGTCTGGATAACTTCGTTAAGATAATTTGCACATACCACATCGCAATTCTCCGGAGTGGCATTAAAGGGGCATCTGTAGCAATAGGCGCTTGTAGTATATCTTATGTCCGAAATATTTGTCGCACCTTGCCTCCACGCTGAAATAGCAGTCAGGGCTTTTGTTAACACAGTGCGGCCGTGATAACCATGCTGTAACCCAATAACAGTGTTGTTTTTGGTATATATCTGTGCAAGATTTATGGCTCCCTCCACTGCTTCGGAACCTGAATTAACAAAAAAGGATTGTTTGAGTTTCCCAGGCGTAATTTTTGCTAATTTCTCAGCCAGTTCAACCACAGGGCGGTTTATAAAAAATGATGTGGAATGCTGAATTTTTTGTATCTGATCGGAAACCGCTTCTGTTACCTTTGCATTGCAATGTCCTGATATTACGACCATTATACCTGTATAAAAATCAAGGTACCTGTTTCCGTCCACATCGTACAGGAATTCGCCCTCTCCTCTTTCAAGGCACAATGGTTCACTAAAACTCGTGTGAACTGTGGGCATTAGATATTCTTTGTATTTCGAAATAAGCTCTTCTTTATTGTATTCTTTCATAAGGCACCTCCCTTTAATATCTAAAACCCAACACGTTCATAAAGCCCCACAAGATCAGGCTGTTCTAAAGGAATCGTAGCGTCAATCCCTACCTTTGATGTCAATATTTCATTGCGCTCAAGTATTGAAGTCGATGTATTTGATATGGCCGACGGATCGAGCAACCCTTCCATTTTATTTATCACAAAAATATCCTTATGCCATTGAACCCTCGTCGCAATTGCCCATTCAACATCAAAAGCATTATAGATATCAATATCATCATCAACTGCTACAACAACTTTGATATCTCTTGCCGACTCAGTGGGGAAAAGCGTGGCAACTATTGCATGGTTTGGTTCCGATTCAGCCCCTTTTTTAAGTTGCACAACCGCATGAAACCGGGAACAACCGCCAGGTGTTAAATGAATATCTTTGATGGAAGGCACGGCAACTTTAGCCCTTTTTAAAAGGTCTGCTTCACGTGGTATTCCCCCAAGGAAAAAGTGCTCAATAGTATGTGGAAGAAGATCATGGTATATTGCATCACTTCTCATGACAACAGCGGATATCTCAATTACAGGATTCTGCCTTGGGGGGGCATCATATACGCCGGAATAGTCTCCGAACGGGCCCTCATCCTCCCTGACATCATTAATTATTTTCCCTTCAATAACTATCTCTGAATTCCCAGGGTATTCAAGATCGATTGTCTTTCCCTTGACAAGTTCGAAAGGTTCACCAACCAGGGCGGATGCAATATTCATCTCGTCCATGTCATCCATAACGAGCCCATCCGGCATAGCCCCTTCAAGCCACAACGAAGGGTGTGCACCAATGATTATGGCTACTTCAAGAGGTCTGTTCATTTTTTCGGCCTTGAGGAAATAGCGCATTAAATGCCTTTCTCTATTTATCATTATATTTATTCTATTATCTTTGTTAACCTTCATTCTTGCAAATGAGAGATTCCTGATCTCTGTTTCCGGATCCTTTGCCAATATTACTCCTGATGTTATGTATCTCACATTATCCTTTTTATAATGTTTGGGAATCGGTAGGAGTTCTAAGGGATTAATGCCTTCAGTTATTACAACCTCGTGAACAGGGCCATGCTCTACAATTATAGTATTTAAAGGATTTTCTACCGCCCTCATTATTTTGTCTTTGATATTTTCTAATTCGGATCCTATTGCCTCTGCTATATTCTCCCTTTTATGAAAAATATTCGAAACAATTGGGATGTCATATCCTTTTATATTCCTAAAAAAAACAGTCTTCTTCCCATCATAGCCCTTTTGAATTTTCCCTATCTCAATAATCGGATCAACTTCATCCTCTATATCGACAATGTCATTTTTACCTCTAAGAATTTCAAGATAGCCTCGAAAGTCCTTCATGAAATCACCTCCATTGTAAAAAAATATTCCTAATTCCATCCAGTATCCAGTGACCAGCATCCAGTATTTTTTCATTGTTTGCACCAAAGCATATTTAAACTTGATACAAATTTAAGATGTTGAACTATGACGACAGCTAATTATAAATCATACAAATCCGGCCTTCTGTTATTCAATACAGGGATCTCTCGGCGCAAATCCTTTTGATAATCCAAATCGACCTCAGCATAAACAATTCCTTCCCTTGCCGGCGCAGTAGCCAGAGGAACGCCCCCTGGATCTACAATCATACTTTTCCCCCCAAAGAAGATCCCCTCATATTCTCCAATGGCGTTTACTGCTACCACATGGAGCAGGTTCTGAACAGCTACTGCTCTAACCAGAGTTTCCCAATGTCCAGTTGTTGAGAGAAAGGCTGCAGGAACAAAAATGATATCTGCCCCTTTTAGGGCTAACATGCGGTAAAGTTCAGGGAATCGGAGATCGTAGCAAATGGTTATACCTATGGTTCCGAAATCAAGCTGGAATATGGGAATATCTTTCCCACCGGTGGTGGTATCCGATTCTTTGATACCGAGAGCATCAAAAAGATGGACCTTGCTATAAGACCCGATAAGATCTCCATTGCGGTCAAAAAGGAGACTTGTATTGAAATTTCCCTCATCACTTTTCTCAAAAAAGCTTCCTCCAATAATGTAAACCCCGTACTCTTTTGCCTTTTTGCTTAACTCATGTGTCAAAGCATTGGGTATGGATTCGGCTACCTCTTGAGCAGTCTCAGGCGGAAACGGTATTTTGTAGAACAGTTCAGGCAGACAAACTATATCTATATGATTATAGCTTCTCATCGCTTCATCAATGAGGTTAATGGCCTTTTTCAGGTTTCCCCTCTTATCATCAGTAGGGCTGACTTGCACACCCACTACCTTAACCTTGGGCATCTTTAGCTCTCCTTTCACTTGTTCCCTGTATTTTCACTTTTTAACTCATGCCTGAACGAAAACCTCGAAATATGGTTTTCCAGTTTTACACTGAAATTTTCAGCGCGCTGAGATTATTTTCTTTTTTTAATCCAAAATCCGCAATCTAAAATCAAAAATAGTGCCGGAACGGGGTTTTCGTTCAGGCACAAACTACACTCCATGGCAGGCCACAAAATGGGCATGCCCCTTATCATTAAATTCCGGATATTCCCGCTCACATATAGGGCTCCTGGTTTCACACTTGGGGTAGAACCTGCATCGTAAAGGTGGCTTACTGGTATCCTCCATTGCCTCTGAGAGTTCAACTCGCCTCCTTTTCACCATCGGATCGGGTATGGGAACTGCTGAAATCAGAGCCCTTGTGTATGGATGAAGTGGGTGTTGAATGACCTCTTCAGTGTTGCCGGACTCCACGATCTTGCCCTGATACATCACAATCAGCCAGTCGCACATGTATCTGGCGATAGAGAGATCATGTGTTATAAAGAGATAGGTCAATCCAAAATTATCCTTCAGCTCCAGCATGAGATTCAAGACTGAAACCCTGATAGACACATCCAGCATGGAAACCGGCTCATCCGCCACCACAAATTTTGGCCGGATAATCAGGGCCCTTGCAATTGCAACTCTCTGTCTTTGTCCCCCGCTCAGTTCGTGAGGATATCTGTACAGGAAGTCCTGCGGAGGAGTTAAACCGGCCGATTCAAGGGCATAAAGGAGTTCCTTTTCATTCCCATGCATAGATCGCTTTTCCTGAATAATTAAAGGTTCAGCCACTGTCTCGTAGACCGTCAATCTTGGATTCAAAGACTCGTAAGGGTCTTGAAAAATCATCTGGACTTTTCGCCTGAAATGGATTTCCTCGGACTTCTTCAAATCAAGAATATCCTGACCGTTCAGTTGAATCCGGCCACATGTTGGTTCTATAAGCCTGACCAACAGGTTCCCGATGGTCGTCTTTCCGCTACCTGACTCGCCGACCAGGCCAAATATCTTTCCCTCTGGTATCTCTAAATTGACGTCATGGACTGCGTAGATACAACCATTCGATCTCCTGAAAATCCCCTTTTTAGCAGGGAAATTTTTGGTCAGATTTGTCGTTTTAACAATAACGTCACTCAAAGGCTTCTCCTGGTTGCATGGCAGGCAACCCAGTGATTTTCCTCTATTTCTTTAAATTCAGGTCTTATGGAATTACATTTTTTCAGTGACTGTTGACACCGTGGAAAAAATCTGCATCCCGGGGAGGAGTCCGTTAATCGGGGCGGTTCCCCTGGAATCCCTTCTAACCTTTCCAGTTTTCCGTGGATTTTCGGAAATGAATGCATCAAACCCTGGGTATAAGGATGAAGAGGCGCTTTGAAAAGAGACATGGTATCGCCATGTTCCACAATGTTTCCCGCATACATAACAGCAATTTTATTACAGACCTCGGAAATAACGGCAATATCGTGAGAGATGTACAGCATGGTCATGGAGAATTCTGCCTTTATTTTTTCAATGGATGCTAATATCCTGTCTTGAACCAGGACATCCAGAGCCGTAGTTGCTTCATCGGCGATGATAATATCCGGATCACAGATCAAAGACATGGCGATAATGGCCCGCTGCTTCATGCCGCCGCTGTATTCATGGGGGTAATTACGTGCCCTTCCGGGATCCAGCCCCACTAATTGAAACACAGCCTCCATTTTATCGCTGGCCTGTTTTTTGGTCAGATTTTGATGTTCCACAAGTGCCTCTATCAACTGATCACCCACCCGATAGACGGGATCCAGGGCGTTCATGGCAGCCTGAAAAATCATTGATATGTTTTTCCACCGGATTCTTCTCATGTCCTTTCCACTCAAGGACAGCAAATTCTGACCTTTGAACAGAATTTGTCCCCCGTGAATGGTGGCATTCGGAGGTAGTAATCTGAGGATGCTAAGGCCAATGGATGTCTTTCCGCATCCGGATTCCCCAACGATGCCAACCGTGTCCCCCTTTTCCACTCTCAAAGACGCCCCGTCAATAGCACGCACAGTGCCTTCCTGTGTCTTATAAGACATTTCCAGGGATTTCAGTTCAAGAACGGCCATGGTTCAGGGCTCCCTCAGTCGAGGATTGATCTCTCTTTCAAGGGAGTATCCCACTAAGTAGAATGAGAGGGCTAGCAATGAAATTGAAAGCCCGGGCGGAATCATCCAGTAAAGGGCCTTGAATGTATGACCCGTTGAAAAACACCATTGAAGCATCATTCCCCAACTTGAAATAGTGGGATCACTAAATCCTAAAAATCCAAGGCCTGCCTCGGTCAGTATGGCATAGGTGACCCCGATGGTCATATAGAGAAAAGTGAGGGGAAGAACGTTTGGGGCGATATGAATAAGAATAATCCGCCAATCGGATGCCCCTGAAACCCTGGCCGACTGCACAAAAGGCCTCTCTCTTAAGCTTAAGGTTTGAGAGCGGATTACCCTGGCTGTGATGGGCCAGCCCGTCAATCCAAGGACCATTACAATAACCCAGATGCCTCTGTGTTCAAATACACACAGTATCATGATCAAAAGAGGCAACGAGGGAATAGACAGTATTATGTCTGTTATTCTCATTAGCAGTGAATCGGTAGCTCCTCTGAAATACCCGGAGATCAAACCTATGGCTGTTCCAATCAGCGTGGCCATAAGTCCCACTGTGATACCAACAAGAAAGGCAATTTGTGATCCCTTGAGAAGCTGAGAAAGAACGTCTCTCCCCAGATGATCCGTGCCCAGAGGGTGGGTCAAGGTAGGACCTTGGGAACTAAAGATGAGGGGATCAACACCAATCAGAGGATCATAGACGTCTGGATCAATGTTAATCACAAAAGGGGAAACCAGCGCCATTACCCCAAATAGGATAATTATGGCAATACCAATCTTCCCAAGTGCTTCCTGGCTAATCCCTTTGAAAAGCAAATGAGCAAGCCCGAATTTTCTTTTTGTGCCTATTCGCATTATTGCCCTATATCAATCGTCAATCCTAATACCTTATCCGTGGGTCAAGATATGCATAAAGGATATCCGTAATCAAATTGGCGACAAGCACAACCGTCGCAATCAAGATGAAGGAGGCCTGCGCCAAAGGATAATCCCTTAGAAGAACCGAATCGACCATGGTTCTGCCAATCCCGGGCCATGAAAAGACTGTTTCCAGTAAGACACAACCCCCAATGGAATAGGCAATACTCATAGAAAAGGCAGTAACTACCGGAAGGATGGCATTCCTGGCCGCGTGTTTATTCCTTATCTTTCTTTCACTCAATCCCTTGGCCCTGACCGTGAGGATGTAGTCTTCACCTATGGTTTCCAGCATGCTATTTCTCATTATCAACATATTGCCGGCAAACCATGTGAGCACATAACACACAAGCGGTGAGACAAGGTGGTGGAGCAGATCAAGTGCTCTCCCCAGCAGAGTCGAACCTGGTAGCCACTTGTCCGGTGTAATCATCCCCCCCACCGGGAACAGCCCGAATTTGTAAGACAACACCCATATCATCAGGAGCCCCAGCCAGGGTACAAAAAAGGTCCAAAAGCTCAACCCAGTGAATATGAGGACCCTTTCAGACGTCCCCCCTCTTTTCCAGGCCATGTATCTACCCAGGCCAACCCCCACAAGATATGAGATAATCGCGGCGGGTAGAAAGAGAACAATGGTATTCAACAGCCTCTCACCAATGACTTCCAGGACAGGTCGTTTGTAGAAAAAGGAATGCCCAAAGTTCCCGTGCAGGATACTCCCCAGGTAGTTGGTAAATTGCTTATGAATTGGCTGATCCAGGCCAAACTGGGCCTTGATACGTGCGATGGTTTCTGTTGACATCTGAGGGGAGATAAAGAAGACCGAGGGGTCGCCGGGCATCAATCGAAACATAGTAAATGTCACAGTAAGGATGACAAATAGCGTTATCACAGTCATGATCAGGCGATTGACTAAATACCCCATCAGTTATCTCCACCTACTGAAAAATCGATTGATGCTCAGACTTTCATTTTCTACGGCAGTCTTTTCATGTCATCGACTTTAAGCGCTCTCAAATCACCCCCGCCCCCTCTACTAAAGGGGGGCGGATCTGAAGTCCCACTTTTTGAAAGGGGGATTTAGGGGGATTTTCCCCTGACACGCCTTAAGTTAACAGCACTTAAAATTCTACTTAACCGGCCTGATGCACGAGAGCGAATCCTTGTTGACAACTCCATTGTATTGTTCAATCCATCCCTTGAACCTTGTGTGATTATATGCATGGATATTCTTCAACACAAAAAGAGGGATATGGGGAAGATCATCTGCCAGGATTTCCTGTAACCTAAAGGCCCCTTTACGGGCCTCATCCCAATCAAAGACTTTCAGCCAGTCGTACATTGCCTTCTGATATCGATCCTCCTTATATGCCATCACGTTCCACCCATACTGATAAATTTCTTTAACATCGAAATAGTATTGAAGATGGACAGGATAGGGCTCAATGATATTCCCAAAGACGATAACATCGAACTTGTTTTCCCACCATACATTGTTAATTAAGGTTGGAAATGCCACGAGGTTGGTCTTGGTATCAACTCCCAATTTCTTCCACCATTGGGAGATCAAGATGGCTGACTGGGCCTCCTGTGGATTTGTGGCCTGGGTACGGGTGATTATTTCGATGGTCCTGACTTTTTTCCCATCAGACATCTTAATGCCAACACCGGGGATGACCCTGGAACCCTCAATTTTCGGCTCCTTATCCCATGTGTATCCAGCCTCCTTTAGAATAGAAATGGCCTTTGAATATCGAGAGGCCTCGCTTTTTCCCCTGAAGTAGTTCTCAACATTCCCGTTGTACCAGAACTCTAATCCCGGATTCTCAATTGCATCAGATGCCGTTCCATAACCCTGAAGCAACCTCTTTATAAGAAAGTCCTTATCAATTGCATACGCGAGGGCCTTGCGAAACATCTTGTCACTGAGTGGCTTTTCTCTCAGGTTGAAGCCGGCAAACTTAACATCATGATAGTAGGGCTTAGTGCTGACGGTCAAATGTTTGACTTTTTTCAGTTCCGGAATAAAGGCTGCATCCAGTCCGTGCCAGATCGTATCTATCTCTCCGCCCTTTAGGGCCAGCACAGCAGAGGACAGATTACCGTAGAATTTGAATAGTATCCGATCTACAAAAGGTCCATAGGTCACGGACCCTCCATCTCCGGTAGAGATGGTTTGTCCTTTGAGAAACCAGTCATCATTTTTTTCAAGGAGAATATACTGCCCCTGCTTTTCTTCCACAAATTTGAAAGGCCCGGTACCCACGGGATTTTTAATCACATAGTTGAAGATATATTTTTGAGGGGCCTCATTCTTTCTCGCTTCAGTAACAATCTTTGACCATTTGGCCTTCTGAAGAATGAGAGTCATAAAAGTTCTGTAATAAAGAAGCGTCGTCTTTTCCTTGACGTGAAATTTTATGGTGTATGGATCAACTACCTCCACTTTTTCCAGCATATCGATTGTATTGTAATAATTAGCCGCCTCGAATTCACCGAAAAAATCCAGGGTGAACTTGACATCCTCGGCAGTGAATTCCGAACCATCATGCCACTTGATTCCTTTTTTTAACTTGACAACAACGGTCTTATCATCAAGCCATTGGGGCATTGATTCAGCCATATAGGGTATCCATTCTAATGATTTTGGGGTATATGCATAGAGACCTCTGGGGTCTATGTAGCCTCCGCAATAGATCATCTTAATGATATGCCAGTTCTGTTCGCTCTCAGCGCTCAGTGGATTGAGGGTCTGCGGCTCCATAACCAATCCGATTTTTACGGTACTTTCTTTGGCCATCGCCGAAGAGGGGATAACAAGGGCCGTTACCATGCCAAAGCACAACAGCATTGTTACGATAACAATAGTTCTCATTTTTTTCATCTCCATAATTTCCTCCCTTTCAATAAAATGTTTATGGTCCCTTTTTCCACTCACTTTCTCCATTTAATATTAGCCTGGCCCATCCGGGCCGCACCAATTAATCGCCATTGCTGCATATACCTTTGCACAGGTTACTACCTGATCAATTGACACACATTCATCTATTCCATGTATCCCTATCATTTTCATATGGGCACCAGGCCCGAAGAGCACTGAAGGAACCCCTTTCTGGCCCATAAATGTTGCATCACTTGCTCCCCTAAATCCCGAATAAACAGCATGAGATCCCGTAATCTCTTTAAATGAACTAGCTAAGAACTGGTTTCCGGGATGCTTTATGGAAACTTTGCTTGCTTCCCACTCCTCGGATTCATACTCGATAAATTGAGGGGGATGATGCTTAAGCCATTCATCGTCTTTGGTTCCCTCTCTTATGGCCTGTTGAATACCCTCCTTAACCTGTTTCGATGGAACAGTGTTGGGGTGTGAAACAACATATGTGAGTCGGCAAATACTCGGGACAGTGCCCATATAGGTTCCCCCCTCTATGAAAGAAGGATTCATGGTGAAAATTCGCACCTTTTCCTGATCCCCTGACAGGGGATATCCACCCAGATTCAGGACCTCGTCTTTCCAACTGGTGTTCCAATTATCTTCCAGTTGCCTTAAAATCTGAACCAACTGAGCCCCCTTTAAGATCGCATCCACACCAATTTCATGGGGTTCACCCAATTGGTACCGGTCCGGGAACAAGACAATGTCCCTGGCACATGCGTGAACCGGTTTTCCCTGGATCAACAGTTCGAATACAAACACCCCGAAGGACTGAGTTTGTATCTCACAGCCAGTGGGTTCGGCAATCACGGCAAAAGGGGCACTGTACCCCCTCCGAATCGTAGCCGCAGCACCGATGGTCTTCCCTTCCATTGACTCTTCACCAATCACCGACTGGATATAGAGGTCGCCTGACAGGTTGATACCACTCTCGCGTATTGCCTTTGCCGCCCAGAAAATGGCAGTCAAGCCACCCTTATCATCTGAAGCCCCACGGCCATATATCAAACCATCCTCTTTTGTAGCCTTCCAGGGCGAGTGCGTCCATAGTCTTTCGTCTTCCTTGTGAACAGGGACAACATCGCAGTGGGCCTGAAGGATTAGGGCCTTACCGGACCCTTTCCCCTTGATGGTCCCGACCAAGTTGGGTCTATTTTTTTTTGGATCCACACTCCACAGATCAACTCTGTCCAGACCTGCATCCTGAAATTTGGTCTTGAGCCAATTCTGTACCCTGTGCTCTTTTCCCTGATCATAAAGGCCTGTATTGGTTGACCTAAAGCTGATAAGACGTTTGAGAAACCTTTCAACGTCTTTACCGTGCGCGTCTATGTACTGGCTGACCTCTTTTATCTGTTCTGAATTGCGTTCCATCTCTTAGTCTGGTTTATTTCTATGCTTACCGTGTTGCCGCGGCTCGATATATGCCCACCGCATCCTCTTCGGTCATATTTCGCGGATTGGACGGAAGGAGACGCTGGGACACTCGAAATGCTTCCTTTGCCAACCCATCCACTTCGGCAGACTGGATGCCGTGTTCTGTGAGATATGGGGAAACCCCAACGGATTCCATCAAGTCAATAATACCACTAACCGCCTTTTGACTGGCCGCCCGGGAATCCAGGTTATCCACATCCTTTCCAAGGAACCGGGCAATCCTGGCGTATGTCTCCTCATTATCGACACGGTTAAAATCCACAACCCACGGTGCCATGATGGCTACACTGCGGCCATGGGGAATATGTTTTACGGTATCCAGCGGATAAGCCAATCCGTGGATGGCTCCCAGGCCACCGTTGCTGATGGCAAAGCCTCCGAGGATGGCAGCCAGGGACATGCCTGACCGTGCCTCCAGATCACTTCCGTCCTTTACAGCTCTGGGTAAGTGCCTTGCAATTAGTTCAATACATTCTCGTGCATAGGCTTGAACAACAGGGTTCGTTGTTCGCGCTGTGTATGCCTCGATTCCATGGACCAGGGCGTCAAGACCCGTGTCAGCAGTGAGACTGGCTGGCATCCCAATGGCCAAGTCGGGGTCGACAATTACAACCTGGGGGATCACGTGCCGGTCCCAGATTGCCTTCTTCGTCCCGCTCTCGAGGTCATCCACCACAATGGCCTGGGTTGCCTCGGATCCCGTTCCCGATGTAGTAGGAATCAGACAGAGAGGCACACCCGGTCTTTTTATCATGCCTCGGCCAAGGAGGGGGCTTATCTTTCCTCCGTTGGCCGGAAGAACAGAAGCAGCCTTTGCAACGTCCATGGGACTACCACCCCCAAGTCCGATGACCAAGTCATAATCGTTCGATTCAACAACCTGGCCGCATGCCTCCATTGCAGGAATGTCCGGATTTGGCAGGACACGATCAAATATATCAAAGTCCTTGGTGTTCTTTCCCGCTGCCTTGATTACTCGATCCAGGATTCCGGCCTGACGAATTCCTTTATCCGTCACAATAAGAACCCTGCCAGTTTCATAGGAGGCAATGATACCTTTGAGGGATGTCAAACTCCCTGAGCCAATGTCTATTTGTGGAGGAGTTAGTATAGTATACATGTTAGGGTCTCTATTCATACGTATAGGGTATTAAAAAGGAATATTGTCCTTGGGCTGCTTTTTATGAAACCAGATCCATGAGTGACAGTTCAACAAGTTTCTCAGGTTTTGGACGGCCGTTTTCGTCCCAGGAACGAGCAGCAAAATAGTTCTTCTTGGCCTTTTCATAATGGTTTGGATCCAATGGAGGTGTTGTTCCCATTGTGTCCTCTAAAGGCTCGGTAAACACACGCTTAGGCAGGGCAATCTCTTCGATACCCTCTCTAATATTGTAAAGCCGTTCAAGGTTATAAATGCGTTCGCCGATATGGAATAAACCAGGGGTATCAAGTTCAAATCCTGTTAATGCCTCAAGCAGCTCAGTGCAGACATCAGGCGTAAATTGACCGTTTCTCTGGCCAAATTTACACATTACCAGTGAATCCACCAGGGCCATAAGTTCTTCCTTTTCCGTCATGATTTCCATATGGTCTGCAAAGTCCCGGTCTTTGAATTCATCACTGAAAATCTCATTTACGTAAAAGCAGGCCCGGATGTGATCTGCACCACGATTTGAGGAACTAAGAGAAAATCCTGTAGCAGGGATCCGTCGAGGCTCGTATCCGGGAAGTTCCTGACCTAAACAGTGCATGACCCTTTCTTCTGCCTCCGGGCCAATCTTCCTGCCTGCGATTAGACTTCCTTCAGCTAATAGGTCGCCAAACCCTTGGCGATAGGCAATCCGGGTGATCATCTCTACCATAGCCTCTGCATTGCCAAAGGTAAGCGTCAAACCATCCGTATCTTTTTCATTCAACAGACCCATTTCAAAGAGATCCATGGCAAAGGCAATGGTTACTCCTGCAGAAATGAGATCTATTCCCATAAGATTGACCATGTGGCTAGCCTTGATGATAGATTCCAAGTTGCTATTTCCACACAGGGAACCAAATGCCATCATGGTTTCGTATTCAGGCCCCTCGGTCTCCGCCACGGCGAAAGGTCCCGATTTGACCGTATGTATGTTGGCACACTTCAAAGGGCAGTTAAAACAGCCCTGGTCTCGCACAAAATAATTTTTCTTGAGTGCCTCGGCATTAATCTTCTCCCATTCATCGTAATAGCCTTTTCGGAAATGATAACTTGGGAGACTGCCCTTTTTGTTAAAGACGCCAAAAGCCGCTCCAGTACCATACATGCCAAAGAACTTACCGACATCCAGAGAAGCCTTGCCTCCCTTGCGTGAAAGGGCCATGAAGCGGTCCCGGTCGGCAATACCTATCTTTTCTTTACCTCTGGCAACCACCGCTTTAAGTTTCTTGGAGCCCATTACAGCGCCTGCACCCCCGCGACCAATAGCACGGAAGGTGTCGTTCATAATGCATCCAAATTTGACCAGGTTTTCACCCCCCGGGCCAATAACAGCAGAACTCACCTTGCCATATTCTTCTTTTATCATCAGCTCTGTCTGCTGTACATCCTTGCCCCACAGAGATGATGCGTCACATATTTCGACCTTTCCGGCATCAATCAGCAGGTACACTGGCTTTTCAGATTGGCCCACAACCATCAGTCCATCCAACCCGGCTCGTTTCAGGGCATGACCAAAGGTACCACCCGAATGAGCACTTGCCGCAGTTCCGGTTAATGGTGATCGTGTTGTTACATTGTAGATGGCGGAAAAGACACCAGTGCCTGTGTAAGGACCGGTCATAAAAATCAAAGGGTTTTCCGGGGCGAGAGGATCTACACCTTTCGGTGCATACTCCCATAGAAGACGAATGCCCATCCCCCTTCCACCGAGATAGTGCATTTTCCATTCTTTACTAATTGGCAGCTCGGATATCTCACCTGAGGTTAGGTCTATCTTCAAGAATTTGTCCATATAACCGTAGCTCATGTTTCTACTCCTCAACCGAATTTATCTCTTTTCGAAAATTGCTGCCTTGAGGTGTGGTAAGAGCATATCTGCTTTGCCTCAAAGGCCTGCCCAGAAGTATTGGGATGAAAAACAGAAGATGCCAAAGGTTTTTCCGTTTTTTGCATTATTCCATTACTCCATTGCTCCAGTACTCCAAAAAGTGCAGTAATAATAACCAATAGAAACTCCCTCATAGAACAAATCAAAGGCTTAGGAATGTGAGCCTTATGTCTTCTTTGTCTGCAATGTGTGGTAGCCGAATTTTTCCCGGGCTTCTTTAAGGCTCAGGCCACTTCGCACAGCTTCGACAATAAAATTTTCTGCTTCTTCAATGGACCGGGCGGTTTCAAGGACTTTTGGTGCGATTTCCTGGGGAACTACCACCACCCCACTGTCATCTCCTATAAGGATATCTCCCGGTTTAACCTGAGTCTTTCCTATAGAGACGATTACCTGTGTTGCCTCTACCATTATCCGGTCCTTACCAGTCATCATAAATTTTCCACGGGAGAAGATAGGATACTTTTCTTCAAGGATAGTGGGGATATCACGGCAGACACCGTCTATGACGGTTCCGGCAATGCCTTTCATCTTGGCCGTTACTGTTAAAATATCACCCCATACCGTGCAGTCGGTTCTCCCGTTATTATCAAGAACCACCACGTCTCCAGGTAAAACATCATCAATGTAGTCTCCCACAGTCCCCTTCACAGCTCCTGTGGGCACATATCGGATGGTATAGGCCGTCCCCGCCATCTTCACCCCTGAAACAACAGGCATAATACCGTGACACCCTCCAGGGATACCTAACTTATCAAGGGCATCAGAGATTGTGGGCGTGGAAAATGATTCAAACTCCTTTACTATTTTCGGATCAGGCCTTTTGAATTCCATTATTTTTCCTCCATGCACTGGGCCTACTTCTTCAACATCTGTTCATAATTATATTTCTTATCAACCTCCAGAATATCAAAACCTGAGAGAATATCTTTCTTCATGAGTTCTTCTTTCTCCATAATCTTTTCTGCCTCGAATAATACGTCATCCAGTCTTTCCGGAGGAATGACTACAATTCCGTTGATATCCCCTACCAGTATGTCATCGGGTCTGACCTGGACATCACCCAGACGGATCAGGCAGTTGAAATCTTCCTGCATGATCCTTCCTCTTGCAGTTATAGGGACAACCCCACGGGAAAAAACAGGAAAACCCATTTCATCACACATGTCCACATCTCTGGCGGCACCATCAATTATGACCCCGGAGACGCCTTTCATTTTAGCGGCACATGTGAGGATTTCGCCCCAGCAATTGTTTTGTGTGTCACCGCGATTATCAATAACAATCAGATCGCCCTGGTGTGCAGATGCAATAGCCTCGATTCCAAGATGGTGCTTGGATTTTGCCATTCCTGCTGCTGTAATTTTTATCGTTACAGCCGAACCGACTACCTTGGGCAAACCAAACAGGGGCCTGATACCAATCACCGCTCCCCGGATGCCAATCTTGTCAAGGGCATCAGAGAGATTAGTCGTAGATAATTTTTCAAGGCGCTTCCGATATTTCTTGTCGAATATTTCTCGCTCCATTGTCTTTTCCTTTTAACATAATACTTCAGTTAATTTTAGACAGGATAAATCCCGCTTACAGCGGGAACATGATAATTTTCTTTCATCCCGTTGATCTCTTGTTTTAAATTCTTGATCTTTCGTTTAATCTCAACTTTTCTCTCTCCAAAGTTTAGAATCACGCCTACAGGTTTTCCAGTAGCAACAAGGTAATTAACATGAAATCGCGAAAGCGATTCTATGGCTGGATTTATATCTTGTTTATCCTGTTATCCTGTCAAATATTTTCCATGGTAAACTAGTCCTTTAATCCTTCACGCTCCAATAACTTCGAAAGGCCATACAGCTCAAGCGTTGTTTTACCCTGTCTGAGTTGAGAGACGATTTCCTTTTCTTTTTCCTCCCGATTTCTTGCCTTCTCTATCACCTCTGAAACATCTTTCAGGGCAACTACGACGACCCCATCCGAATCTCCAACTATTACATCTCCGGGTTGCACCATTACACCTTCAAAAATGATGGGATGATTAATTGAACCAAGACAGGTTTTCGTTGTCCCTTTGATGGAAATACCTTTAGAAAAGACAGGAAAATCCATTTGAGCAATTTCATCCGTATCTCGCACAGCACCATCCGTCACAAGCCCTGCTATCCCTCTTTGTTGAGCGGCCTCTGTCATTATCCCTCCCCAGAATCCAGCTTCAACAAACGAGGACGTATCCACCAGCAATACATCTCCGGGCTGCGCAACATAAATGGCCTTATGCACAATGAGGTTATCCCCCGGACGAGTCTTTATCGGGATTACCGTACCACAAAGTTTCATACCTGTTCTAATGGGTTTGATATTATGGGATACAGCGCCTTTGCCGCCATAAGCCTCATGGATTGTTGCAGTGGGAAGGGCCTTCATTGATTTAACAAGGCTTTTTGAAACTCTTTCTATGTCGTGAATAACGTGTTTCGAAATTTCCATTACTCTCTGCCACCTTCTTTATTTGTCATTGGGAAAAAGCCCAGTTTCTATTTTTTAAGTCAATCAACTACTTCAATGCCCAGCCTTTCGGCAGCAATAAGGGCCTCTTTTAATGACGGTTGAGCGTCAACAATTGCTACTCGACCACCTCCGCGGTTCTTTGCATCTACCATAGCACTAGTTTCAGTCGCTTCTATCCGAATGCGTTGTACTTGAGGAATATCTACCTTATTGATCTTGACTTCGATATTTTTTATTTCAGGTAGTTCAAAGATCTTATGATACATTTCGGAGTCATCTGTTCTTGCCCCGTATATTGCTCCCATAAGAATTGCCGGTATATTAATAGCCCTTCGTGAAAAAAGATCCACCGTAAGATCAATCTCAATTTTTTTTATTTCACCCGATAGCATTGCGTGGCAGATACGTGCCATATTGGTCGGAGATCCCACTGCAATGCTGCTCCCTCCTACTACAACATCACCAAAAACCTGCGTCAAAGGACTGGAAGAAGATATCAAGTTTCTGATCTCTTCGCGTGCCCGCTTCTTGATTCTATTCGCTTTCTCCTTTTCCGAATTTCGAATATCTTCATCAACAAAGGGTTCAATTTGATTCTTCTTTTGAAAATACGGTTCCAGGTATTCAAGATTAATAGCGGTAATTACTGGGGCTGCTTCCACATGGATCCTTGCTGCCATGGCAATCATTACGTCCACATCTATATCAACAGGCAACGATGTCTTTAAGATCAAATTGGCCGCCTGATTACCAATCAAAATAGCGCCGCTGATATGGGTTGCGCATAAGCCCGCGGCCATAACCCGGGGCGTACAGGGGACAGCAATCGTGGGGGATATCGCCAGGACAATAGCTTTTGCAACCTGTTTGGGAGTTCCACCTCTCAGATCGGTTAATGCTGCGGCAGTAGCTGCCGAGCCTGCGCCGAAACCTTCCATGTTACATCCTGTAGTTTGTTTACCTGCCCTGAAAATGCTCCCGACCTTAAGTATGAGCGCCGCGGCAAGAGCGATTTCTTCTTGTGAAAAACCTTCTTCCTTGAGTGCCCTTATCAGGCCGGTGTATGGGCATGAGTCTCCTGTCCCTGCACAGGGCTGGAGACCAATCTCGTGATTTCCCACCTCAGTAGCCAGGGTGTAGATTAAGGCCTTGTTGATCAGTGAATCATTGATCAAAACATTGTCGTCACCATACTTGGCCAGGTCAGAGCCAACAGTGCCAAGGATAAAACTCCTTCCCTTAGTCAGCCCTATTTCAAGTGCCTTCATGTTATGGACAAATTCCCCCATAACATCAGAGAGGATTTCCTCGTAGGATTTCCCCTCTTTGACCATGGCCTCAGCCACGACCACACTGCTCAACAAAAGGCCCTCTTCCTCCGCAATCTCGGTAAGTTCACCAAGGGTAAGTGTCTTCACCTGTAGTTCTCGCTCCAATCGACTAATAATTTTACTTAAAGAAATCATTTCTATTCCTACTCAAAAAATGCCTTCACTTCTCCTTCTTTTCCCTTGTTTACCAATGAAGACTTTGTTAATTCCGGGTCACTATCCGGGAAATCCTCACGATAATGAACCCCGCGGCTTTCCTGCCGCAAAAGCGCTGATCTTGCAACCATTTCTGCGGTTAACAGTACATTATCTGTAACAACGTCTAAAGTTGGTGTTTCATGACGCAAGGACTGAATCTTGTCCAATAGTTCTTCGATGTCTTCTTTTTGCCTGACAACCATAAGGGCCCTGTCTATTGCATTTCGAATAGGTGCAATCTTTTTGCTATTCTCCATGACAATAAGTTTGTCATCTTGGATGGCTTCTTTTGCTTTCCAAGCACGGTCAGCAGCCAACGCTGCGGCTGCACGTCCTCCTCGATATCCAAACACCTGGCAATCGGCCAGGTTATTGCCGCCCGGCCTGTCAGCGCCATGAACCCCTCCGGATACCTCCCCTACTGCAAAAAGCCCCGGGACAGTCGTCGCGGCGTCCTCATCGATCTTTATTCCACCGTTAAAGCTCTGAACAAGGGGGGCGATTTCAATTCTGTCGGAGCAGAGATTGATTCCCCTTTTCAGGAATGTATCATATGTGATAGGCGCTTTATCCTTAAGTTCACCTTCAGGAACATGTGTTACATCAAAGAATACCCCGCCATGCTCCGTTCCACGTCCGGACATAATTTCTTTGGATATGGATATATCAACATACCGGGCATTGGTCCTGACTGAAAAAGGAAAAGACATGGCTTTCAAAGAAAGGACTTCATCTCTTGAAATACCAGCGGGGAGATAATCATCCAGGAACTCCTTTCCCAGACTGTTTTTCAAACAGGGAGAAAACCTCCACATGTGGGAATGGATGATAAAATGCATCTTGGGAAAAACAACACCGGGCCCTATCTGAATAAATTCCATATTCGTAAGAAGTGCTCCAGCTCGATAGGCCATGGAATACCCATCACCCCGAAGGGATGAATGATTGATATTGTGGGGAAATATCGCGCCTGCCCCTCCATTGGCAAGAATTACAGCCTTTGCCAGAATATCAATCTGTTCGCCCTGCTTTAATCCCCTTGCACCCCACACTTCGCCGTCTTTAAGAATAAGATCAACGATCCTTATTCCTTCCAGGACATTCACTCCTTTTTCAAGGGAAGCCCTTTTCAATGCTGAAACAATGGCTACCCCTGTCTGCCCACCCTGTGATAATGACCGGGCCTTTGTACATCCGGAAAGTTTTCGCTGACGAATCTTTTCATCGGCACTGTCAAACTCGACGCCAAGTTCAATAAGCTCAGAGATTCTGTCAGAAGACTCAAAGGCTATCTTTTCGGCTAATGAGCGACTGGCAAGGCCCAGTCCTGTCTCAAGGATATCATCCAGAAAAACCTCAGGGGAGTCTCCATCCCCTGCAGCATTTAAGGGTGCGTTAATCCCAAGGGCCTCAGAGGCTACCCAAACAGTACTTCCACACTTCCCCCATGGTCCTTCCAATGCCACAGTCACATCAAGACCGGCGGGATCAAAGCGCTTTGCCTCATAAGCGGCCCTGCTGGCAGCGCCACCCCCGCCGACTACCAATACATCGGTCTGGATAGTTTCTTGCTTCATTATTTTTTTCCTCTCCGCGTGTTTTAGCACATTTTTTCAGACAAGAAATTTGGGCAATATTGTTATTCCTTGTGCCTTATGCCTAACGCCTTAGGCCCTCTCATTGCCTCTTGGGCTTTGTGCGTGAGTAAGCGCTTTATAAGCATATCATTATATGATACAGTAGCTATCTCTACACATACTGCAACTGTGCGGCATGCTCCGGGCATACCTCGGCACACATGCCGCAAACATCACAGGCATCAGGATTAATAACTGCTCCCACTTTGGTCAAAGTAATGGCATCATAAAAACAGCTTCGCAGACAAATACCGCACCTGGTGCATTTCGTCGTATCAATGGTGGCCTTTATATTCTCAGGTTTGCGCGGCACATCGGCTGTCTTCACAATATTTGGAAGGGCTATGCCACGCATATCATCCAGACTCTTGTACCCTTTTCCTTCCATCCATGCAGCCAAGGACTCAGCCCACTTGCCGGTTACTTTATAACCCTGGAGCATAATCGCCGCTGCAGATTGAACCAGAGTTGCCCCACACATGGTATAGGCCACGATATCACGCCAATCCCAGACGCCAAGCCCCGAAATAATGGGGATTTTCAGCTCCCTGGCTGCCTGACTCACCAGTTTCAATCCATAACCGATCAAATAGGGGCCCCCATAGCCGCCCATGGCTCCGAATGGCACTGGCCTTGCCGTCTCAATATCTATAACAATCCCCGAAAATCTGGCCGACATATTGACTGCATAAGCGCCTGCCGCTTCCACCTGCTTGGCTATTGCCACCGGGTCATTGGCTTGTGGGGTGATTTTTACTGAAAAGGGCTTTTTTAATATGCCGGCGCACGTTTTTACTGCTTCATATGTCACATCAACAGCACCGGCGCCCATTTTCACGCCCATATCAGCAGCAAATGGGCATGAGTTATTGAGTTCTACGAAGTCCGCATTGGTCTTATTCACCAATTGACACATTTCAGACCATTCATCCAGAGACGAGCCTGAAAGACTGGCAATAACAACCCCATCGTCTTTGATTAAATCCTTGGTACGGTTGATGTCGTCCATATAAGTCGGATAATCAAAGGCCGAACACTCTTCTAAAGAGCGCAGGGTAAATGCATGGGGCAAACTTTTCGGATAATCCGGATATTCCCGGTAATCAATGAGTTTGAACCTCGGGCGCGGGAACTTTCGACCAAGCCTTCCGGCCTCTCCGAAGAGTGATTTCGCAATAACAGCACCGGCCCCCCCATCTATACCGTGTTTCATCCTAATAGCGTCCATGGTAGGTGTTGCTGAAGCGACTACGATGGGATTCTTAAATTTTACTCCACCAATTTCTGCAGTTAAATCAACCATAATCTCCTCCTCTATTTTAATGAAAAATGATGACTATTTGAATTTATAACATTTGCCTAAAATTTGGGTAACTTCTCAATAAGTTCGAGTGGGGTTTATCCGTAAGGATTTTATAAAAGGCTCACGCCTAAACTCCGAAAGGATGTACGGCCATTGTCATTCGCTTAAGGCATTAATCCTGTTGTGAGCACCCGAACTTATTGAGAAGAGTTACAAGTTTGACGCTTTATATGACTGAATCGCCAATCCCGTTAGGCGGGATTATTCCCCAACTCAATTACTCCCCTATTTGACGATCACCGGAGGAATAAATTTCTTCCAGTTTTTGGTGGACTAACTTGATATGTTTTCGCATTTCATCGTGCGCTTGCTCTCTTTCTCGTGACCTTATTTTCTCTAAAATGGTTTCATGAGCGATAATTTCATCACGGATGAAATCCCTGTCTAATTCTGTTTTCAGTACATTCTCTTCCAGCACATCGATCACTGAATTAAGCGCAAAGATCACAACAGGATTTTTTGTGATATTGCAGACCAAACGGTGAAATTCCAGATTCAACAACCTTGACCTTCGAAACTCATCTTTATCCAGGGCGATTTGTGCCTCTTGAATATTTATTTCTACATCTTCTAAATCTTTATCTTCCCAAACCTTGGCTACACGGTAAGCAATTTCCGGCTCAAAAATAATCCTGGCCATAGTCAAATCGCTCATTTTGACCCTTTTCAATTTGAGCATGTCCGAAAGGTATGAGCTTACAGACATGGTGTCGGCCTCGGCTACAAAAATTCCGCCGTCTACGCCCTGCTTTGTATATACAATTCCGGAATTCTCAAGGACCCTGACAGCTTGCCTTACGGTAACTTTGCTTACGGCAAACTGAATAGCCATATTGCTTTCTGAGGGAAGCTTATCACCTGAGACATAAGTTCCATCAAATATGCTTCCTTTGATCTGATTGGCTACTTCTTGAGAGAATTTTTCGGTACGTAGTGGCTTAAATGGGGACATGATCAAACCTGATTAGGTAATCAGTTAATTAGTTAACCAATTGCACATTCATATCTTGGTGTCAACCTTTTTTTTTGGAATTCCCGTTCATATTTGCCACCAGCCCGTTTTGGAGACAATAAAAGATCAGGTAATTCAACGATATGGCAAGACAACTATTAGAGGGAACATAATGTTTTTTACATCATGGCTACATCCTGTCCCGGCAAAAGGCTATTAAAGTTTTGGAAAACCGTTCAGATCATGACATGCTGAATGACCATGCCCACAAAGTAGGTCAGGGCGAATACTGGTGGGATAATTTATAGGAGGCTCTCCGAGAATGAGATATTTTTTGCAAGGTCAAGGAAGGCGAAGATTTTAACCACAGGAATACATTGAGTATTTTGAGGATTGAAATCTGAGCCTGACGCAGAGATTGCTGAAAATAGCCATTCTCGGACAGTCTACCAGGGAGATTGGGTCCTTATAGAAAGGAATGAAGAAGGGCGATTGTTCATCTATTTTAGATCTATTTTTTTTGCTGTGCATTTTTACTTCATGCCCGGCTGCCCTCAAGAAACGCACCATACTATCACGTGGAATTACCAGCGTGCTGGTGTTGATTAAAGGATGGAATTGAAATGCTTCAGATGTCCATAATGGTTCATCGATGACCACCTCAACTGCATGATCACTGTCATTAACAATCGCCAGAAGGGATACCGATCCAGGCTCGATCCCCAGGTGCTTTTTCAACCGATCCGGAGAGCCGAAACTCACACGGCCGCTTTCCAGAATTTTGGGCAGTGCTTTCATATCAATCCGTTTGTCATCCGGCACAACAATCAGGAAATGACGAGATCCTTTCTTCTCACGGAGAAAAAGGTTTTTGATCCTTGCGCCGGGCAGGTTGGGCGCAAATCGATGAACGTCTTCCACAGTGTATACCGGCGGATGATCAAAACGTTCGTATTCGATGTGATGATCGGTCAAAAATTGATAGATATCCATGATCTCCTGTGGTCTCCTCAATAAAAATCAAATAGTTGATGCATCTCCTGTAAATCTGGCATCATCACGTCGATTCAATATCTATGATATCGAACAGTCATTCAATATTTAAAATAATTTTCTGATTCGGTTAAGTCAAATATAAAAACCCTTTGATTTTGCAACAACAATATGAAAGAAATGTCCAAACATTCTGTGGATGAAAGGTTATAATCAGAATTTCTGAATAGTTACGGTAAATAAAATGGCTTATACAGATCATATCGCAGGGCAAATCCTGGCTGCACACCTGAAAGAGGGCGAGTTGATACCGGGAACAGAGGTTGGCATTGACATTGACCAGACACTGACACAGGACGCGACAGGCACCCTGGTTTATCTGGAATTTATGTCATTAGGCATTGATTGTGTGAAAACGAGCCTGTCCGTCTCTTACGTAGATCACAACACCCTTCAGACGGGCTATGAGAATGCGGATGACCACCTTTTCTTACAGTCAACAGCGGCTCGCTATGGCCTGTATTTCTCCCGTCCGGGCAACGGTATATGCCATCAGGTGCACCTGGAGCGCTTCGGAGTGCCAGGGCAAACACTCCTGGGATCAGATAGCCACACACCCACTGCCGGTGGTCTGGGAATGCTGGCAATGGGGGCAGGGGGAATGGATGTAGCCCTTGCCATGTCCGGAGTTCCATTTTACATGAAAGTACCCAGGGTGACCCTGGTCCGTTTGACCGGAGGAATGCCACCCTGGGTTGGGGCAAAGGATGTGATTCTTTACCTTTTAAAGAAACTCTCGGTCAAGGGAGGACTTGGGAAAATAATCGAGTACGGTGGCCCTGCGTTGAAAAGTCTCAGCGTGCCGGACCGGGCAACCATCACCAATATGGGAGCTGAGCTGGGAGCATGGACTTCTTTGTTTCCCTCAGACGAAGTAACCAGACAATTCCTAATAGCCCAGGGCAGGGAAGACATTTGGACCCCTATTAATGCCCGTGAAGGGGCTTTATATGATGATATAATTAAGATTGACCTTTCCACTCTTGAACCTCTGGTTGCGTGTCCACCCAGCCCGGATGCGGTCAAGCCGGTGCGAGAGCTATCCCACATAAAGGTTAACCAGGTGGCCATTGGCAGTTGCACCAACTCATCTTACCATGATCTAAAGTTGGTGGCAGATCTCCTGCGGAACAGAAAAGTGCATCCTGAAGTAAGCCTTGTAATCTCTCCCGGATCAAGGCAGGTATTATCCATGCTGGCCAGGGACGGAAGCCTGGCAGATATGATTGATTCAGGGGCACGGATACTGGAAGTGGCATGCGGCCCATGCATCGGTATGGGTCAAGCTCCTTCTTCCGGCGGAGTCAGCGTGCGCACCTTTAACCGGAATTTTACCGGTCGAAGCGGCACGCCAGATGCAAAAATCTATCTTGCTGGCCCACAGGCCGCTGTAGCCGCTGCACTAACTGGCCGTCTTGTCCATCCAGGTGAGTTGGGCGCTCAACAGAAAGTGGTGCATCCTAAAAGGTTCCTGATCGATGATTCGATGATTATCTGTCCGCCCAAACATCCGGACAAGATAACCATCCGCATGGGCCCCAATATAAAGCCGCTGCCAGAGTTGGAGCCAATGCCAGATTCGCTCAGGCTTAAGTTGTTACTAAAGGTAAAGGACAACATTACAACAGACGATATTTTGCCGGGAGGGGCCAAAGTGCTGCCCATGAGGTCTAATCTTCCAGCGATTTCGGAATTTGTTTTCGCATCAAAGGCCCCAGGATTCGCTGAAAAGGCGAAAATCGCAGGCCACGTTGCAATTCTTGGAGGCAAGAATTACGGTCAGGGTTCCAGCCGGGAACACGCGGCCCTTGCTCCCCGTTACCTTGGGGTCATGGTGGTGCTGGCACAATCCTTTGCCCGTCTCCACCATGCCAACCTGATAAATTTTGGTGTATTACCTTTAGTCATAAAGTATGAGGATTATGGACAAATCGAACAAGGCGATATATTGGAGATTATGGGTTTGCGCA
This sequence comes from Desulfobacteraceae bacterium 4484_190.2, assembly GCA_002050025.1. Classification (GTDB taxonomy): domain Bacteria; phylum Desulfobacterota; class DSM-4660; order Desulfatiglandales; family Desulfatiglandaceae; genus 4484-190-2. The sequence continues at coordinate 702 of MVDB01000002.1, read as the reverse complement.
AGACAGTGGCCAAAAACGATGAGTTGGTTGTAGACAGCCCCATAAGAGATCAGTTCCGGTAATGGCTATCCTTTCCGCCTGTACTGAGCTAACATTTTACATTCGCGGGGGCGTTAAGCGAGTCCCGCTTCCAGCGGGATTGCGCCCTTTAAAAAAGAGATCCGCATGGCCCCCAGGAAATAGAAATATACCCGCACTTATTGAGATGTTACGGCAGGAACTGACAACCACTACAAGGAATAGAGTGTTTTGGAACTACACTCATATGGTAAAAGACATGAGTGAAAACGAGAGAACCTTGCAAACAATAGAATGGGACGTCGATGGGCGGCCTGTGGTACCGGATAAGCCGATTATATCTTTCATTGAAGGGGATGGAATTGGACCGGATATCTGGGCTGCGGCACGACCCGTATTTGATGCTGCGGTCAGGAAGGCCTACGGAGAGAAAAGACGTATCATTTGGCATGAATTGCTGGCCGGAGAGAAAGCTCAGGAACTTCATGGATCTGATACTCGCTTGCCACAAAGGACATTGGAAGATATAGCCCTTTACGGCATTGGTATCAAAGGACCGCTCGCTACACCTATTGGGAGCGGTTTTCGCTCTCTAAATGTGGCTTTGAGGCAAAAATTGGATTTGTATGCATGCGTGCGGCCAGTGCATTATTTTCAAGACGTTCCAGCACCGGTAGTTCACCC
>MVDB01000203.1 GCA_002050025.1 Desulfobacteraceae bacterium 4484_190.2 | reverse complement strand
TCCTTTCAGTTTATCATAAGCTTCCTCAGAACCCCACGCTTCCCCATCCTCAGTAATAAACTGCCCTGAATAGCGGTTTCGCGATTCAAGGACATGGATAATTATCAATTCGGCTCCAGATCTCTCCACTAAATCCAAAGCAGAAGCAAAGGCATAATCAGAACTGGCATAAAGATCTGCACAAAACATAATTTTCTTGTACATGTTTTCCTCCTTAGTTCCGGTCTTTGGCCTATTCGGGTTTCAAATGATCGGGGATGATCATCTCTTCACAAATTAATTCCTTTAAAGAAGCCACCTTCACCCCGAGTTCATATTCCTCGTTCAAGTCCGTGATTTGATCAAAACAGTTGTGACACGGGGTGATAACTATCTTTGCCCCGGTAGCCTTGATCTGCTCGGCCTTGACCTTACCAGAAACCATACGACGGCTCTTGAATTCAGACCCCATGGGGATAAAGCCTCCTCCCCCACCGCAGCAGTGATTGTGCTCTCTGTTAGGGCTCATGTCTCTAAAATCCTTTGCAAGGTATTCGACAATTTTTCGCCCCTCCTCCCAGAGTCCCCCATTTCTGGATACGTTACAGGGGTCCTGATATGTGACCGGTTCTTCAATCCTTTTGTCCGGATCAATGCTAATACGACCATCACGGAGATATTCATATAGGAGTTGGACTGAATGCACAATTTCAACAGGAGGTTTGCCATCTGCATACCCAGCAAGATAAGGTCCCTCAAAGGCAGCTGACCGGTAGGCATGACCACATTCAGTAATCAAAATCTTCTCTACACCCAACTCCAGAGCCTTTTTATACATATTATTCACAACTTTACCGGCCAAAGCCCGATCTCCCGCAAACATGGGCAGATTGGTACAATCCCACCCGGAGCTGGGCATGGTCCAATCCTCTCCCGCCACTGTGAATATCTGCGCGGCCATGCCCAGATCCTGGGGGTAATACACCGGTTCTCGAGGGTTGACTGTGTACATATATTTGACTCCTGGTTTATCAATGGGAATCGTTATACCTTTGACTTCATCTTCGAATTCCTCTGCCATCCACTCGCAGGTCTCAACGAAATCCTCTTCAGACGTACCCATCTGGTTGCCTGTCTTACGATAGTTGGTCAGGGTCCGGGCAAGTCCTTCAGGAAATATGCCCTGGGACCAGCAAACAGTCCTTGCCGTTGAAATCATGGTGGCGATATCAATACCAAAAGGACAATACATGGAGCAACGCTTACAGGTCGTACACTCTCCCCACACAATCTCATAGCATTTTTCCAGAAACTCCCGGTCAACATTCCCCTTTTTCTTGTACATCTCCCCCAGGGTTGTCTTGAATTTATAGGCAGGGCTAAGTTTAGGGTCCTTATCCTTTGCCAGATAAAAAAAACAGCTCTCAGCGCATAACCCACACCGTGCGCAGATGTTAAGCCAGGTTCGAATGCGGGCTCCATTATTCGCATCAAGTATCTGTTTTATCTTTTCAACATTCACCGGTTGATCAGTCATATGATTTGAGTTTTCAGGCATTTAACGCTCCTTTCATTTTACCATGCCCTTGCTTTCCGGCGCCCCCCCATTTCAAACCCGATAAAGGCCCTGGTAAAGAAAAAAAGGATTACATGGCCAAGCTTACTGAACGGGATGATAATCAGCAGGATTTCGGCCGAGAAGATGTGGAGGATCAGCACGATTTCATAAGGACCCCATTGATGATAGGCCAGAAATCCTGTGAGAAAAGGGAGTAATGTCAGAACAAGGAGAATATAGTCCCAGAAACTGGTAAGGATTCGTACCTCAGGGCGGGCCAGACGCCGTATAAACAAAAAAATGACCGTGCCCATAAACACGACGGTCAAAACATCTGCCCATTTATCAGGCATTGACCAGAGACTTATTCCAAATGCTTCATCCCACAGGACATTGTGAGCACACAAAAATATGGGGACACCAAGAAGACACACATGAAAAACATAAAAAACCAGCCCAAAAACCGGCTGCTTGCGGAGCGACGCACTTCCCAGAGGGAGAAGCCAGTGTCCGATGGAACGTAGGCCCCAACTCAGGCTCACGTGGTTATAAAACACCCTGTCCTTTTCCCGGCTCAGGGCAAAAAGATAGGTTAGCCTAAGGACCAATCCTCCGATAAAAATGATAAAGGCTATCCAGAGCCCTGGCCCTGTCAGTATTTCATAAAACTCATTCATGCCGCTTTACTCCTTTATAACGTGTGGGGGCAATCAAATTTGAATCGGATGATCATTTTCTCCTGGACTTTGTACACAATAATATATATAAATAATTATGTCAATATGTCATTATTTATATATGACTTTTTTATTGGTTTTCATTGTGCTCAATGGTTTTGAGAGATCAGTCACAAATATACATTGAGAGGGGTGGAGAGGCCTTTACCAATGGACGACATAGACCACCAGGATGAAGACAGAAGTTCATGTCCGGAGGAAAAGGGATTAACAGATGAACCGATAAATCGACCAGATAACGGCAGCATTGTTGATGGTTTGGGGTTAAGAAGCATCATTGATCTTCTGCCATGCTACCTTTCCATCCAGGACCGCTCCATGCACATCCTTTTTGCCAATCAGACCTTTAAGTATGATTTCGGTGAAGGAATTGGCAAACTGTGCCATGAGGTTTATAAAGGAAACTCGGAGAAATGCGAAGCCTGCCCGGTACAGAAAACCTTTAATGACAACAAGGTTCACATCAGTGAAGAGACGGTCCAGTTGTCCACTGGTGAGATGGCAGATATGATTGTCTACTCATCCCCCATAGAGGATCCATCAGGCAATGTTGTAGCAGTTATTGAGATGTCCACCAACATCACCAAAGTAAAGGAGATGCAAAAGGAACTGAAAAATCTGGGCCAGTCCATTGCGATCCTGTCTCACGACATCAAGAATATCCTGGAAGGACTGCAGGGGGGCGCTTATGTGGTGGACGAAGGTATAAAAGATGGAGACATGAAGCTCGCGACCAGAGGCTGGGACATCGTCAAAAGGAATATAGATGAAATTACTGTTGTCGCACAGAACATCCTCTATTCCTCAAAAAAAAGGGAACTCAAATACCGGAAATTTTCTCCTAACAGGATCGTAATTGATGTTGCGGATATGTTCCAGGAAAAAGCCAAGGCCATGGGTATAAACCTCAAATATGAGACAAACCAGGCCTTACCCCTCGTTAGCCTGGATCCTTTGAGTATTCGCAGAATGCTGGAAAATTTCATATGGAACGCCATGGAAGCATGTAAAAGAGATAAAGCAAAACATTTTCATACCGTGGTTGTGAGAGCAGATTTCCATGACAGATTTCATCTCAAATTTGAAGTGGAAGACGATGGTGTGGGAATGGACGAAAAAACCAGGGCAAGTATCTTCAATGAATTCTATTCCACCAAGGGCAGCGATGGGACAGGTCTGGGACTCCTCGTGGCAGACAAGGTTATAAAGGGACATGGAGGAAAGGTGGATGTCTTGACAGCCCCGGGCAAAGGCAGTACTTTCAGGGTCATATTCAAGTTACATTAAGTGTTGGATGCATAATTATTGTTCAAATCTTCTTATATGATAAGGGGGGCATCATGGAAAATCTTTCAAAAATTATCATTATTGACGACAATCCTGACTTTCGTTTTATCATGGAAACCTTTTTAAAACGAAACGGCTATGAAACTATGACTGCCGAAAATGGTCAAAAAGGGATAGAACTCATCGAAAAAGAATATCCTGACCTTATCCTGCTGGATGTCATGATGGAGAGCATTTACACCGGCCTTGATGTGTGCAAAAAGGTGCGCACGAATCCGGGTCTCAAAGATATTCCCATTATAGGGATATCAGGAATGGCGGATGAACTGGGGGTTCAAGTTGAAAAATGGGGGGATGAAGACTATTTCAATGTGAATGAGTTCTTTGATAAGCCGGTTGACAAGGAAAAACTTCTGTTAAAAATTAAGGAACTTTTGGAAGAGGGCCTTATTAAAAAAGGAAAGGCTGTGCGAATCGGCGGCAAGCTTTATCTCAAAAAATAACGAGTATGCAATCAGCGCAGTATCCAGAGTGGTTGACCTTTCCCAAAAGACCATACGGGACTATGAAAAAATGGGATTTATCAAGCCCAGGAGAAATCCCCGAACAAATAATAGGATCTACTCGGATTTTGAAATAGAACAGATACGACAGATCTCCCGTTTAATCCATAATGAAGGTTTCACTTTGCCTTGTATACAACGTCTGCTTCAACTGGCACCATGCTGGAGTATTTTTGATTGTGAGGTAAAAGAGAAATGCCCTGCTTATGAATACACGCCCATCCCTTGTTATAAGACCAGGGAAAACCGGGAAACCCTGTGTGGCGGCGATTGTGAACAGTGCGCCGTTTATATCAATCGATCTTCAAAAAAAGAAAAGGTTCTGGAAGGGCCGCGATAGATCGCAAATTAGCATCCCATCCACGGCTACAAATTTCTTTCTCCTCCTTTAACTCACTAATATTCTTTAGCTTTCCGTATTTATTCGTTAATAAAACACGTTAATAAAACAACTGACAGCACAGATATTTCAAATACTGCCGTAGGGATATATTTTGTTTGACAGTTTCAATCCTTACACATTATATATAGTCCGTACCATCAAATCTATAAATCTATAATATCTGTCACCTTCTAATTGTGTAAGTTCTCAATAAATTCGGGTGGAGTTTATCCGTAAGGATTTTATAAAAGGCTTACGCCTGAATTCCGAAAGGGAATACAGCCATTGTCATTCGCTCAAAGCATCAACCCGGTTGTGAACGCCCCAACTTATTGAGATGTTACCTAATTGTGAGTTAAGGAGTGCCATATGCCTGAGAAACCGATTGGATCTGTTATGGTGGTTGGTGGTGGAATTGCCGGGATGCAAGCCTCACTGGATCTGGCTAATTCGGGATACTATGTACACCTTGTTGAAGAGTCCCCAGCCATTGGTGGTGCCATGGCCCAACTTGACAAGACCTTTCCCACCAACGATTGTGCCATGTGAATTATCTCACCCAAACTGGTCGAGGTCGGCCGGCATCTGAACATCAATCTCATCACTTTGGCGGATGTGGAATCCATTGAAGGCGAGGCTGGGCATTTTACAGTGACCGTCAGTGAACGCCCTCGCTATGTGGATATGGCTAAATGTATTGCCTGCGGAATATGCGCTGAAAAATGCCCCCGCAAGGTGGATGATGAATACAATCAAGGTCTTACGAAACGCAAGGCAGCCTATGTCCAGTATGCCCAGGCTGTGCCCCTCAAATATGTGATTGACGCGGATCACTGTATCTATTTTGAAAAGGGGAAATGCCGAGCCTGTGAGAAATTCTGCCCTGCGGATGCTGTGGATTTTGATCAAAAGGAAAAAACTCATAAGATTGAGGTGGGATCTGTCATTTTGGCCCCCGGGTTCAAATCCTTTGACCCTCATACATATGATGTCTATGGTTACGGCACCCTTCCTAATATCATTACCAGCATTGAGTTTGAACGAATTTTGAGTACCTCCGGACCCTCCCAGGGGCACTTGGCCCGCCCTTCAGATAACCAACCCCCTAAGAAGATCGCCTGGTTGCAATGTGT